>JABEVH010000161.1 GCA_013043915.1 Pseudomonadales bacterium | reverse complement strand
TCGGCGGCGACCATATATGGGTTAAGTCAAATAGGGCAGAATTTTCCTCGACGCCAAGGATCCGACGCAAACTTCTCAACCAGACAACGTCGATGGGGATCCATGGTGATTTTTTCGTTGGCTCAAAGCAGGGAAACTGGATGGCGTTCAGTTGAGGGTTGACCTTTTCTGCCCTGCTGACAGCCGCCTGCACGACCTCTTTTGCACTGACCTTACCTTGTCGAATCCGCTCTGCCACACCCGTGGCATCAAGGTCGCTGAGGGCATCTGAACTGAAAGCGTGCAATGGTGTAGGGGGCATAGGATGGCAGCTAGAGGACATAAAGTTGATAAAATATCATTATTTTAACGACGGAGAGAGAAACTTTTCTCGTTTTTGGAGGGCACGATTACTTGAGTTTCTGGTTATCACGCACTCACCGTGCTGAGTAGGGCAGATGAGTGATATGCTCAGGATGCTCCTGTCTATAGCAGGACTGAGTTTTGCCATGATCGTGCAAAACTATGGGAGTTCAGGAGGGTATGGAATTTCTAGAAACGACACACATAGTCCCCTAGCTGGTTCGAAATCCTGGTTTGCGAGTATCTGGTCGCAGGGCATGTTTCGTTCTTTGGGGCAATACAATTATCGTCTGTGGGCCGGTGGGGCCTTGGTATCCAACGTTGGTACATGGATGCAGCGTGTTGCCCAGGACTGGCTGGTGCTCACACAGTTGACGCATAGCAATGCGACGGCGGTGGGTGTGGTGATGTCTCTGCAATTTGGTCCCCAGCTGCTCCTGCTGCCCTTGACGGGTTGGGCTACTGATCACCTGGATCGCAGAAAGCTGTTGATGGTTACCCAAACCAGCATGGGTATTTTAGCACTGGGTCTGGGTATATTGACCGTAACAGGCAGAGTCCAACTTTGGCAGGTATACATGTTTGCCTGTGGTCTGGGCTGTATTTCAGCGTTTGATGCGCCTGCTCGTCAGACGTTTGTGTCAGAGCTGGTAGGTGAGCAGGATTTATCCAATGCGGTGGCCTTGAACTCATCCTCATTCAATGCGGCGCGCATGATAGGGCCTGCTATGGCAGGGATCCTGATTGCTGCCGTGGGCTGTGGCTGGGCGTTTCTGATCAATGCGGCATCCTTTATGGCTGTACTGCTGGCCTTAAGTCGGCTTCGCCTGGAAGAATTGCACGGGAAGATCAAGGTTGACAGTTCACCAGGTGGTTTCTTGCAAGGTTTTTATTATGTCTGGCAGCGTTCTGAATTGAAGGCAGCTTTGCTCATGCTGTTTTTGGTGGGAACGTTCGGGCTTAATTTTCCGATTTTTATTTCAACCATGGCCGTTTCAGCATTTCACACAGGAGCAGGCCGTTATGGCATGCTGACATCCTGTATGGCGATGGGCTCAGTCATCGGTGCATTGATGGTAGCCAGACGGGCCCGTCCACAGTTTTTGGCACTGCCTCTGAGCGCTGCAGCCTTCGGTACCAGTTGTTCCCTGGCAGCAATCATGCCCAATGAGTGGTCATTTGGCATGATATTGGTGGTGACGGGGATATCTGTTCAGACCCTGACCACAACGACAAATAGTCTGGTGCAGTTGGGGACGGAACCTGCATTGCGTGGCAGGGTCATGGCCATCCTGCTGGCGATTATTCTGGGCAGCACGCCACTGGGAGCACCTCTAGTGGGATGGGTGGCTGATCGGTTTGGTCCGCGCTGGGCGCTGGCCGTAGGGGCTACATCTGGTTTTTGCGCAGCCCTGATAGGGCTGCATCATCTTCTTAGGAGGCAGCGACGTTGGCCTGTATCGGACTCATTTCCTTGATGGACGTAGGTGTCCCTAAAAACATGTCGATATGGCATGCAACAAACAACATGGACGGCGTGATATTTCAAAAGAATATTGGGCTTACTTGGGCAAGGCGTAGCGTTGGACGGGAATTGAGCATCGTTCAATTCCCAGCTCCGAACAGACTTCTTTAAAGGCTAGGCCAATCCCAGTATCTGGCGGAAGCTGGCATCGTCCTGCTCCAAGGCGGAGGGTAGAGCCTGCAACACGGAATGCCGTAAGCGTTTTTTCGTTTCCAGGTAAGCTCTGCGGTCCAATTGCGCCAGGTGGCGGGCAGCTGCACGGGCTGTGTCATCTAGGGTATGGGCATCAACGATACGATCTAGAAAACCGACCTGTACAGCATCCACCGGGTTAAAGATCTCAGCCTGCATCACACCTCGCTGGAAACTGGCTGGAGTGAGGCGCATGCGACAGAGCTCGATGGCGCAGTAAGGCACAGGAAGTCCAATGGCCACCTCATTGGCACCCAGTTTGTAGTCTCCTGAAACCCCGATGCGCAGATCAGCAGCCAGTACCAGGAATGCACCCATGGCCAGCGCATGCCCATGACAGGCGATGATCACGGGAAGAGGCAGTTCAGCGAGGCGAGCAGCCAGTGCGAAACCCGAGTTAAGCATGCGCAGGGCTGATTCTCCACCAGCGCGCATGGTTCCTAGATCAAACCCGGCAGAAAATACCCCCGTTCTGCCCGTGAGTAACACGACCGCACCATCCAGCTCTGCCCGATCCAGAGCATGCCCTATCTCCTCGATCATGCGTTCGGACATGACATTGGCTTTACCGTCATCGAGAATAATAGTGGCGATACCCTCAGCAAGTTGATATGAGATGAGCGTGTCCATGGTGATAGCCTCCAAGGTGAGTTCACGTCATGCTAAGGTCTTTGGTATAGGGCGGCAATGAGAGATGTTGACCCATGAGTTCTTACTAGATGCCGAGATGGACTTAAGGGTATACCGAGAGGGCATAGGTGTTTTTTACGGGAAACCGTGAGGGATGTATGGTAGACACTGGACGCGGAGCCCGATCAGGTTCAGAATTTTAAGCCATTGCATGTGCAGCACCTCCTAGGCAAAGCAATCCCAACCGATATTGAGTGCTACCAGATCGAGATGCTAGTAAAACCCACTGTAGCCACTATTGTTCAGCAAGATGTCTTGATGTTTCTGAAGGAGCAGCCTTCGGAAAGTGTTGATCTTATCGTGACTGACCCTGCTTATAGCGGCATGAATCAGCATTTGTTGCTCGGGCATGGGCGCATTGTTGGCAAGTACCAGGAAAAAGGTGAAGGTAGATGGTTTGAAGAGTTTCATGATACCCCTGAGAATTACAGCCAGTTTTTGTCGGAGTGTAGGCGGGTACTTAAACAGGACAGGCATCTGTTCTTGATGTTTGATTCATTCTCCCTGCTGTCCCTGGGGGCCATGGTCAGAGACTTTTTCAATGTCAAAAACGTGGTGACTTGGGACAAAGTGAACATCGGCATGGGGCATTATTTTCGCAGGCAAACGGAGTTCATTTTATTTGCCTCCAAGGGCAAGCGCCCGGTGACCCGGCGCGATATTCCTGATATATGGAAAATAAAAAGGTTACACCGCGCACAATATCCAACACAGAAGCCTGTTGAATTGTTTGAGGCGATGATCGCTTCAAGCAAAGAAAAAGAAAATGATGATTTTGTCGTATGTGATCCCTTTGTGGGATCGGGTAGTTCTGCAGTGGCCGCGTTAAGGCAGGGAGCCAGTTTTATCGGGTGTGATATATCTGATAAAGCGGTATCACTGTCACGCAGCCGAGTGGAAGGATACTTACAGCGAGGGATCGACATCGGGCAAGAGAAGCCCGCTTTTGATGAGGCTATGCAGAAAAAGTTCTGGTAATGGAATAGGACTATCTACGTGATGTTTTTTTTCCTGCTGCAGTTTTCTGTTGTTAGGCTGGTCACAAATCCATGTGGGGCCGACTGGAACCAAGGCAAAACTTTAGGTTGCAACGGTAAGTGCCGAGTATTTCAATATTTAACGTCATGATGTAGGCATGTACCTGAATCCGTGACCTCATTTCCCCTTGCGGGGTTATCCGCCTGAATTTATCAATGCGCCGTGTTGCGTGAAAACCCCTCTTTTTAAGGGGGGGGATGAAGCGGCGCTGTCGGCAACAAGCCGACTTGGTTGCAGTGTGGAAGCCCCTTCCTTCCCGCCCCAAGGCGGCGACGGCTTCATCGTCGAG
>JABEVH010000160.1 GCA_013043915.1 Pseudomonadales bacterium | reverse complement strand
GTATGAGGGTGCTTGCCCTATGTGGCTGGAGCGGTATGTTCAATCGGGTTTGATGAATGCCCATCCCCCGTTTATGGGGAAGAGCCTGAAAATCTAGACTAAATGGCGGTGAGGGAGGGATTCGAACCCTCGATACGCGGTTAGCGTATACACACTTTCCAGGCGTGCTCCTTCAGCCGCTCGGACACCTCACCCTGCAAGAGGCGCGAATCTTAGCTGAAGGAACTCGCGATGGCAAGCTAGATCAGCTTTCATCGCGCTCTGCCATGGGCTAGCATAGGCACTTCAAGCTGAGGGGGTGAAGATGTCCTACCAAGTGTTGGCGCGCAAATACCGTCCGCGTAGTTTTCGGGAGCTGGTGGGTCAGGAGCATGTAGCCAAGGCGCTGGTGCATGCGCTGGATCAGGATCGTTTGCACCATGCCTATTTGTTTACCGGTACGCGCGGTGTTGGCAAAACCACCATAGCCCGTATTCTGGCGCGCTGTCTAAACTGTGAGACAGGCATCAGCTCTGAGCCTTGCGGAGTTTGTGGTACCTGTCTTGAGATCAATGAAGGCCGTTATGTTGACCTGATCGAAATCGATGCGGCCTCCCGAACCAAGGTCGAAGACACGCGAGAACTGCTGGATAATGTGCAGTATGCACCGACACGAGGGCGTTACAAGGTTTACCTGATTGACGAAGTGCACATGCTTTCAGGGCACAGTTTTAACGCGTTGCTAAAAACTTTAGAAGAGCCGCCTCCCCATGTGAAGTTCTTGCTGGCAACGACTGATCCGCAAAAATTACCGGTTACCGTGCTTTCCCGCTGTCTGCAGTTTGCCCTTAAACCCATGAGTGTGGAGCGTATTGTGGGGCATTTGCAGAAGGTGCTTGATCAGGAAGTCATCACCTATGAGGAGGTTGCATTACAACTCTTGGCCAGGTCTGCTCAAGGATCCATGCGCGATGCTTTGTCGCTGACCGACCAGGCCATATCATTTGGTGATGGCGGATTGCGCGCAAGCGATGTGGCTACCATGTTGGGTAGTATTGACCGGCAGCTGGTTGTTCGCTTACTGCAACACATCACCCAGGGAGCTGCTGCTGAGGTCATGGCGGTGGTAGCGCAAATGGCCGAACAGTCGCTGGATTTTGCTCAGGTGTTAGCCGATATTGTCAGCCTGTTGCATCAGCTTGCCTTGGTGCAGCTCTTGCCTGAGCGCGCTGACGATGAGCCAGAACTTACCAGCTTGGCCTCTGCTCTTAGCGGTGAAGCCTTGCAGCTGTATTATCAGATTGCTCTACAAGGGCGTCGCGATCTTCCTTTTGCCTTTGATGCTCGTTCCGGGGTGGAGATGACTCTGCTGCGCATGCTGGTGTTTAAACCCATGCCACAGAAAGCGGAGAGAGCTTCGACACCATCGCGACCTGCTACGCGCGTGCCTGACGTGGCCTCCATCAGCAGCAGTAGTCGTGTGGTGGTGGACCTGCCAGTTCCTGATCAAGTTCGCCAGGTGCCGGTGTGTACCGCATCAGTGCCTTCGTCCTTACCCCCCGGTCCTGTCGTTGAAGCCCCGTCCTTGCCAGTGGCGAATAGTGATTTTCTGGGTGGACAGGCATGGTGGGATGCCTTGCAAGCTATGGAAGATTTGCAGGGCATGGCACGTTCTCTGGCGATGAATGCGGTGCCCCGGCAAGTTTCGGGTAAGCTCTGGGAGCTGTATACACAAATGCCTGCTTCCATGGCGGATATGGGGCTTGAGCCCTTGCAGCAAAGTTTTCGGCGCTGGCAGGGTCAGCAGGACTTGCAATTACAACTGGTCTACCAGGCTCCTGTGGGCATGACTCCTATGGAGTTGCAGGCAGAGCGGCAGAAACAGGAACAGGCCACCTTGATGGAGAGCTTTCATCAGGACCCTACCATAGCAGGGGTCATTGAACGTTTTGGTGCTGAAATCACCGCGATAGAATCACGACATTAACATTTGGGGATTGCTCATGAATATTCAGGAAATGATGCGTCAAGCTCAACGTATGCAGGAACAGCTGCAAAAGAAGATGGAAGAGGCGCAAAAGGAACTAGCTAGTCTCGAGCTGATGGGTGAGTCGGGGGCGGGCATGGTTAAAATCACTATGAATGGGCGACATGATGTTCGTCGCGTCACTCTGGATCCTGAACTGTTACGCGAGGACAAGGATTTTATCGAAGACCTGTTGGCTGCTGCAATCAATGATGCCGTGCGCAAGGTGGAAGCTGCCAGCCAGAGCCATATGTCGGGCCTGACGGCTGGAATGGGTTTACCGCCAGGTATGAAACTCCCTTTCTGATACGAGGCTTGCATGAGTCCCCTGATTGATGAATTGATCAAGGCCCTGCGGGTATTACCCGGCATAGGCCCGAAATCAGCGCAGCGCTGTGCGTTGTATCTGCTGGAGCGACAGCGAGAAGGTGGTTTGCGTTTGGCCAAAGCTCTGGAGCAGGCCATGCGAGAGGTTAAGCATTGCAGTCATTGTCATAATCTGACGGAGCAAGCGCTGTGCAGTATCTGCCGGGATACGACGCGGGATGCATCGCTCCTTTGTGTGGTAGGAACCCCTCTGGATGTCATTGCTGTTGAAAACAGTGGCAGTTACCGTGGGTATTACTTCGTATTGCAAGGACATTTGTCACCCCTGGATGGTTTGGGGCCGGATGAGATAGGTATACCCCTCTTGCTGGAGCGTTTGCGTACAGGTCAGGTGCGTGAACTGATCCTGGCGACTCATTCCACCCTGGAAGGTGAAATGACAGCCCATTATCTGGTTGATGCCGTCTCGGGCAAGGGGGTTAACGTATCCAGGCTAGCCCAGGGGGTTCCTATGGGCGGAGAGCTGGAGTTTTTAGATAGCCGGACCCTGGCGCATGCGCTACAGAGCCGGACGTTTGTGCCGCCTTCAGCGGTTTAGCGGCAAGTTGGGAAGATCAAAATGGCTGCGGTTGATGATGAGACAAAACAGTTCAGCGGTTTTTTGGGCGTCATAGAGCGCTGAGTGGGCTTCAGCAGGATCAAAGTCCATGCCGGCTGCCTTGCAGGCCCGAGCCAGTACCGTCTGTCCTAAGGCCATGCCAGCTAGGCTAACCGTGTCAAATACTGAAAAAGGATGCAGGGGCGAGACATTTTTCAGGTGATGACGTTCAATGGCTGCGTTGACAAAGCCCAGATCAAAATGAGCATTGTGTCCAACCAGGATGCATCGTTTGCATCCTAATTCTTTTTGACGTTTACGCAGGGTGTCGAACATATGCCTGAGGGCCGACTGTTCAAGCTCAGCTTGCCGTAAGGGGTTATACGGGTCAATACCATTGAAGGCCAGGGCAGCAGGATCTAGCCGTGCCCCTTCAAAAGGCAGGATATGAGCATGTATACGGCTGTCTTGTACCAGTTGACCTTCATGGTCCTCATTAACCACTACTGCTGCAATTTCCAGCAAGGCGTCGGTGCCGGCATGAAAGCCGGCTGTTTCAACATCGATCACCACAGGTAAAAAACCGCGGAACCGTTGCGCAATACCGCAGGGTTCAGTCATGGGCAAGTTTCCACGTCAAGGTTGAGCCTGCCCCTAAGGGAATGATGGCCCCTCCAGGGTAGGGTAGAGAGGCAGGAACCGTCCATGGGGACCGAACCAGAGTGACTTGGGACGTAGAGTGTGGCAAGCGATAAAAATCAGCACCAAAATGGCTGGCGAAGCCCTCTAACTTATTCAGGGCACCTTGCTCGTCAAAGATCTGGGCATAGCGCTCCAGGGCTGTAGGTGCGGTGTAGGCACCAGCGCAACCACAGGCGGATTCCTTGGCAGACTGAGCATGAGGGGCGCTATCAGTGCCCAGAAAAAAATGGGGATCTCCTGAGGTCGCTGCCTGCAGTAAAGCCTGTTGGTGCTCTTTGCGCTTAAGTACAGGTAAACAGTAATAATGCGGACGTACGCCGCCTACCAACATGGCATTGCGATTAAACTGCAGGTGATGAGCGGTTAAGGTGGCAGCAACTCGTCCGGTTTGCTCGCGAATAAATTCAACAGCCTGACGCGTGGTAATATGCTCAAGAACAAGGGGTAACTCAGGCAAACGCTGGCGCAGCGGAGTGAGTACCTTGTCGATGAAAACAGCTTCTCGGTCAAAAATATCTACATCGGGGTCGGTCACTTCGCCATGAATCAGCAACGGTAATTGCCGAATAGCCATACGTTCAAGCACGGGCATAACCCGATCCAGATGCGTGACACCGGCATCAGAATGGGTGGTTGCTCCACTGGGGTAGAGTTTAATGGCATGGACGAGTTGGCTGTCAACGGCGCGATCAACCTCATCAACGGGCGTCTGGTCGGTGAGATACAGGCTCATCAGCGGCGTAAAGGCTGTACCAGGTGGGCAAGCTGCCAGGATGCGCTCACGGTAAGCGAGAGCATGCTCAAGTCGAGTGACAGGAGGAGTCAGGTTAGGCATGACCAATGCGCGAGCAAAGCAACGTGCTGTGGCGGCAACGGTATGGGGCAGGGCCTCATGGTCGCGTACATGCAGATGAAAATCATCAGGAGTGGTTAGGGTTAACGTCTGCATGCAGGGAAATACTCCGGATTATTGCCATGAAACTCGAGCAGCCTCTAACGACCAAGACAGGACTGGCCTGTACAATTGAGTTAACGGTGTATCTTGGATTCTATTCGCATGTCTGTCTACACTAACAGGCATTAAACAGGGGCCGTTATGATCATCCCAACCTTATGCATCAGGATGTTTGACCCGTATGGTGTAATTCTGTCGTTCGTTATCCATTCTGTCAATTTTGTTGGCAACGATCGGGAGCGATCCAGATGAGATGTTATGCCGGCCTGATATTGATTGGACTGTCGGTTGTGGTTCAGGCTCGCCAGTACTGGGCGCGAGAGGATGTGGCCGAGTGGGTCTTTCAGGGCCCTGCGGATCACTGTGTGATGAGTCAGACGATTGCCGGTTTTGGTAGCGTTATGTTTGATCAGAATATCGGGCATCCCTTGGTTGTGCGTATCAATACCGCACTGGATCTGACCGAAGTCCATGTTTTTCACATGAGCCGGGAATCGACGCCCTGGCAACCCGCTAGTCCTGCAGTGGTTAATGAAGTTCCGGTGGAGATCTCAGGTGAGGGACATCGACTGGAGTTTGCGGCAGCTCCTGCTGAACTTGCGTTGGATGCCTTGGAGTCAACCCACCAGTTACGTTTGACGCCTGAAGTTAAGGTGCTTGGAGATAGGCTGGACGTCGTTATGCAGCCTGTGCGTATGCATGATGCTATACGTTCTTTTCGTTCATGCCGATTGGCGCAGATACAAAAAGAACAGGAGATGGCAGCCAAGTCCCGTCGCGAGGCATCCATTCCTGCCAAGCACCCTCAGCATGAGGCTGCCCGGCCTGTGTCCCTTAGGCCTGCCCCGCAAAAGGAAGAGAAAAATTTAATACATAGTCCCTATCAGGACTGGCTCAAACAGCATGAGGCCGGGCATCATGGCGTGCCGGTAGTTACCCGTGGTCATGCAAAAGAGGGTGTACCAACGCAGATGATCATGCATTTTGCAGTCGATAAATCGTCGATCAGCAAAGCGCTGCAGGATCAGATGGAGGGTATCGTCAAGGAGTGGGAAATCCGTCGTGGCGAAAAGCGTAGCATGTCGCTGTTGCTGGAAGGTGATGCATCAGCAGGTCATGAAGCCTTGGTTCAGCATAGACTGGAGGCCATACGCGGCTATTTGTTGGCCCGAGGAATGCCAGCAGCTAGGTTGCATGTGCGTGTACGCAAAGTTGTATTCACGCATCAACCGGATGATGTCGATGTGACTGTCGGAGACTAGGCGAGGGTGAGGTGACGGGATAGGCTTAGATTTGTACGCAGTTCATGCTGTTATGAGGTGGTGTAATTTTGTAGAATGTCGCCTTCATCACTGGCATGGGCACGAATATGGCAGCAATCAAGAAGGTCGTCCTGGCCTATTCAGGCGGACTGGATACATCCATCATTCTCAAGTGGTTGCAGGAACAATACGGTTGTGAAGTGGTCACCTTTACGGCGGATATTGGTCAGGGTGAAGAGCTGGAGCCGGCTCGTGCCAAAGCACAGGCGATGGGTGTCAAGAGTATCTATATCGATGACCTGCGTGAAGAATTTGTGCGTGACTTTGTGTTTCCTCAGTTCCGCGCCAACGCTGTTTATGAAGGCGAGTACTTGCTGGGAACCTCTATTGCGCGACCGTTGATTGCCAAGCGTCTGGTTGAGATTGCCGAGATGACCGGAGCTGATGCCATTTCGCATGGCGCTACCGGTAAAGGCAATGATCAGGTGCGATTTGAGTTGGGCGCTTATGCCCTGAAGCCGGGTATCAAAGTCATTGCACCGTGGCGTGAATGGAGTCTGAACTCGCGTGAAGCGCTGATGTCGTATGCGCAGCAACATGCCATTCCTATTGATTTTGCCAAAACAGGTAAAAAAAGCCCGTACTCAATGGATGCCAATTTATTGCATATCTCCTATGAAGGGGGTGGGCTTGAAGATCCCTGGTGGGAGCCGGAAGAAGGCATGTGGCGTTGGACCAGGTCGCTGGAGGCGGCTTCAGATAAGGCAGAATACCTGGAACTCACCTATGAACGTGGCGATATCGTGGCGCTCAACGGTGTGCGTATGAGTCCGGCAACCGTGCTGGCCGAACTTAATCGTCAAGGTGGCGAGCATGGTATAGGGCGTCTGGATCTGGTTGAGAATCGTTATGTGGGCATGAAAAGCCGTGGTGCTTACGAAACCCCGGGCGGTACCATTATGCTCAAAGCTCACCGTGCCATCGAATCCATTACCTTAGATCGTGAAGTGGCTCATCTTAAAGATGAACTCATGCCGCGTTATGCCTCCTTGATTTACAATGGATACTGGTGGAGTCCCGAACGCCAGATGCTGCAGACCATGATTGATGAGTCCCAACAGGTAGTCAACGGCGATGTACGCGTCAAGTTGTACAAAGGTAATGTCATGGTGGTGGGGCGGCGTTCGGAAGATTCCCTTTTCGATGCCAGCATAGCTACCTTTGAGGATGATCGTGGCGCCTACAATCAGAAAGATGCAGAAGGATTCATTCGTTTGAATGGTTTGCGTCTGCGCATCGCTGCGGGTAAAGGCCGTCGCTTAATCTGAAGCCGGGGACGCGTTCAGCGCGTAGTCGCATAGATCAGACACCGGGCACCGTTCGCAATGTGGTTGGCGCGCGGTGCAGGTGTAACGGCCATGCAGGATGAGCCAATGGTGTGCATCCTGCATAAATTCAGCAGGGATGCGTGCCAGTAAACCATTTTCCACCGCGCGGACATCGCGTCCAGGCGCCAAGCCCGTACGGTTGCCTACCCGAAAAATATGGGTATCCACCGCCATGGTGGGGTGGCCAAAGGCAGTATTAAGTATCACATTGGCGGTCTTGCGTCCCACCCCGGGTAGAGACTCCAGAGCTTCCCGACGGTCAGGTACTTGCCCGCCATAGTCATCCACCAGCCTTTGGCAGGTAGCCATGACATGGCGGGCTTTGCTGTTAAATAAGCCCAGCGTGCGAATATGGTTAGCTACGCCATCCACCCCCAATTGCAACATGGCCAGAGGGGTGGGTGCTTTGGAAAACAGCCCCGGGGTTACCTTGTTGACGCTCACGTCGGTGGACTGTGCCGAGAGCATGACAGCAATCAAAAGTTCAAAGGTTGAGCGGTAATGTAGCTCAGTCGTGGGCTGAGGGTTAGCTGCCCGCAGGCGTTCAAAAAAAAGATGTACCTGCTTGTCATTCATGATTTTTTAACTTTGCTTCGGCTTGTTGTACCGCCATTTCCAGGGCAGAACGTCGTTCTTGCCAGGGGGCTCGCGGCTCATGCTCTTGCGGTTCAGGGTGCTGCCGCAGGAATTTTTTAAGTTCACTGCGGGCCAACGCTGCTGCTACCGTCAAGGCTGCCTGTTGGTTGACCATAACCTTGGGGCGTGAGGCGTTTTTTTCGCGTTGTTGCAGATCAATCCGTTTCTGACGCTGTTCATGGCGTTGTCGCCAGCGCTGGGCCTCCTCGGGGGCAGGCAGGCGTGGAAGCGTGGTGGGGAGCATGTCGATACAGTCCACGGGGCAAGGAGCTACGCAGAGATCACAACCGGTGCAGTCTTCAGCCAGTACGGTATGCATATAGCCAGAGGCGCCGACGATGGCATCTACCGGGCAGGCCTGTATGCATTTGGTACAGCCTATAC
>JABEVH010000159.1 GCA_013043915.1 Pseudomonadales bacterium | reverse complement strand
CACAGACGTATTTTACCAAAGTGAACGCACATATTCTTCTCTTTTCTTGCTTTCCTCAGCAATTAATCAGGCTCGATTCTGGGGTTTTGCAAGAGGCTCATTATTGCGCTATACCCAGTTCCTGATCACTCAAATAGCTCAGACAGCCGTATGTAACCGGCACCATTCGATAGAGCGGCGCTTAAGCACTTGGCTGTTGAACTGTTTCGATCGACTGACGACAAACCAGATGACCATAACGCAAGAATTGATCTCCCATATGTTAGGCGTGCGGCGCGAGGGAGTGACCAAGGCTGCTGGGAAATTGCATGAACTGGGTATTGTCGACTACGAGCGCGGTCATCTCAGGTTATTAGATCGGTCAGGGCTTGAAGCGCTTGCCTGCGAATGTTATGCCGTTGTCAGGCACCAATTTGAATGCGTGCACCTGCGTAAAGACTGTGTGTCTGGTCGTAGGTATTCAGGTTGTTTCATCCGAAATCCTGTCACTGCTGCGGAGAGGCTACGTTCATTTTAAGTGATGATCAGGTATAATTATGGCGAACCCAGGAGTCATCGACATGGAAAAAGTCGACTACAAACAATGGGTTGCGCATATTGAAGGATTGACCGACGAGTAGATGGATGAGCTTGCCGATATTTTGCAACCATGCAAGGACAGTAATGGGGTAGCCCGACTGGTGATGGCTAGAATGACAGAACAGGGCTGCTGTCCTCATTGCGGAGATACCCAGGTAGTTAAGAATGGCTCCGCGCGTGGGACACAACGATTTTTGTGTCGTGGTTGCGCCCAATCCTTCATGGCTCTGACGGGAAGCCCACTGCGCCGGCTGCGTGAAAAAGAAAAATTCCTGGAGAATGCTGCCTGCATGACTGATGGGCTGTCTATTCGTAAGATGGCTGAGCGCTTGTGTTTTACGGTCGACAAGACGTTTCGGTGGAGGCACAAGTTTCTGAGTTTCCTGAACCAGCAAAAACTGCTTAAGCTCATTGACACCCAACACCCCCTCAGACCATCACGGAATAAGCAACGCTCAGCAACAGAGCTAAGTCAAACCTGAGCGGGACACTAGGACTTAGGCGCCTTTTCATTACACCTTAGAAACATGGGGGAAAATGCAAATGGATGTTTACGCGGAGAAATTAGAGCGTGGCATGCGTCTATTGCAGGACAGTCCTCACCTTGGAAAATCTCGTGATGATTGGGTTCCAGGCTGTCAATGTTACCAAGTCGAAAATCATCTTGTTCTGTATACCATCACGGAAGATGCCATTTGTATAGCAAGGTTATTTCATGCCCGCATGGATGTCATCCGTCATCTTTAGCTGTAACGAGGCTTGAAGCTGAGCTACGGGGTGCATGGCAAAGCCCGGAGGCATTCGAGGAAAAAAGTCGCTTAAGGCGATGTTCGAGAAACCCAGGCCAGAGTGACATCACCTGAACGATAAGTAGGTTTAGCATTCCGCTTTTGGAAGGGACATGTCATATAACTCATCAGATATTAAAGAACCGATGTGCAGCTGATTGCCAAGTACGCTGTCGCTAGAAAAACGACATGGCGTACTCAGCCCTAAATAGGATCAACGATTGATACGGCTTACCTTGGTGCCCTCAATACTCAGACTTGCCATGAGTCCCTGCTGATCAAAAATAAACGCATACGCATCATCTTTCAACGTTGTCGAGGATAGATTCTTGGCCACGCCATCATTCACAACAACGACCGTTGGGCCTACACCGACTTCCCATCCCTTGGAATTGTGCAGGTACTTTAAGGCTTTCTCATTCATGAAGAAAATGGCATAACCGTAAGACTGAGCTCCTGCCTGAAGTCCCCATGAGGCAGAAACAGAGTTGTAATAGTCTGCTACGGCAGTCCCCTTGAACAACACGCCCTCACCGTAACTGCCACCAAATACTAAACCGGCCTTGATGATATTGGGAAAAACCAGCACCGCTTTGGCTTTTTTTGAAATATCAAAGGCGAGTGGATTGACTTTGTAAAGATTCGCCAACGCTTGACTGGCTTGTCTGTCAAGGTCTTTGGCGGTAGGGTCTGTTGCATAGGCGCTGATTGAAAATATTGTTCCGGCAGCAAGCATAAGCATTATGGCGAAAGAACGAAATTTCTTCATTTTTATCTCCAGGCAAGTATTTATAGTTGACAACCATGAGGCGTCGGTTAACCGATGACGTGACGATCATTGCCCCAAAGTTCAGAGCTAATGCGAACCACACATCTCCACACTTGCATGCTAATTTCTATAGCTAGCGTATGGCGCTGAATTGATTGTTGATGTTTGAATTTTAATCGTCTGTGCGAAAGCGCACGCATAGCATGATCTGCGCAGAGATTTGACATCCTCTCCGCTCTTGCCGCGCAAGCGGCAGCGACAAGCTGAGGGCGTAGAGGATGTTAAAATCCAAGTTCAAGTGAGTCCAATGTGGGCAGAGAGAAAATGCAGATCTCATGCGATCATCAATATTCTAAAGGCAGGATCGGCCCGGTTCGCCTACCCCGTGAAAGGTGCTGTCATGATGTCAGCACCAGGAACTCACCGAAGCGACTCAGGGGGCTCAGGCGTTTATGCCGGGGTGGGAGTCAACAATCTCTCATATTCATGAAGTATGGCCATGTAGCATTCGCAAGACGCTGCTTGCAGCTTTTTTCGGGACAGAACACTGATATTGCCCCGACTGTAACTGATGCTACCCTCGTGTTGCAGCAATCCAGCAGCAATACTAATAGCACTTCTTTGTACGCCTAACATTTCTGCCAATATCTGGTGAGTGAGATAAAACCTGTCATTGTTGGCGCGATCATTTATCATCAGTAACCAGCGAGCCAAGCGTGACTTAACATCGTGAAAGCCTGTGCAGGCTATCGTTTGTGAAAGCTCTGCCATCAGAACACAGACATAACGATCAAGCATGCTCTGAAAGATAGGACAGTTGCGTAAAACATACTTAAACTCCTTGGTACTCATGCGCAATGCGGTGCCAGCGCCGCGCACGACTGCGTACAAGGGTACAACATCAACTCCCAGCACGAGACTTACGCCCAGCATGCCTTCATGACCAATCAACCCCATTTCCATGGATTGATGTCCCTCCACAGTCACTGCCAAAGAGATAAAGCCGGATAGTGGAAAATAGACGAAATCAAATGCCTGCCCGGACCGGTATAACATTGAGCCAAAAACTAGGGCTACGTCCTCGGAGTGTGCCTGCACGATGACACATTCCTTGTGCGGAAGCTGACCAATTAATCGGTTGGCCTCAGAACCAATGATAGGGTTTCCCACGAAAGCATCCTGCAGCACGGATTTAAGTCAGGGATTGACAAGGGAATGGTGCCGAAGCATTCCTGGTGCTGCACTTTGCCAGTCAAATATATGCTCATCTGTCTGCTAGGGCACACTGTGCCTGATTACTGAGCATACCAACTGTGGCAATGGAATGAATGGAGATTCACGGATGTCATCATGAATCAGGGAACTTAGTAGAGTTGTGGTGTGCAGAAATTTATGAGGGCGGGAGTAAGCCTCTTAACAGCGCATTCTGGGCAACGACGACTGAACTGAATAAATTGTTTATGTGGGGTATTCAGCTAATTACGGTAATGCATATAATTATGCAATGGAATCAAAGTATACATCCTTTCAACGCAAGACTCCCAAAGCTGGGGTTGATTACCCGCGCAACTACGTCGAGTTTATGGCGTGGTTTTCGGATGCTGCTGCTTGCCTCGACTACCTTGACTGGATTCGATGGAAGGACGGCTTTAAATGCCCGTCGTGTCGCGGTGCT
>JABEVH010000158.1 GCA_013043915.1 Pseudomonadales bacterium | reverse complement strand
GTAATTAATGAGTGCAACCTTGTTGGTGGCTATTTTCATGATGTGGACTTAACGGGGATTGAGGCGCCATCATACGCTGTTTGTCCAAGAGTCGCAGCCGTCTGCATGCCTAAAAATAGTGAAAAACCCCTAAGGTCGTGGTGTTAAGCGCCCGGTTAGCTGCTTGCCAGCGTTCCCAGGACAGCCTGAGGCTAATGTCGTGCACCAGGGTATGATCAGCGCTGAATTTTGATTGCAGCTGGCATCCCAGGCGATTGATATAGCAGATAGGGTGTAGCTGTATCAGCACATGATCACGATCATGTTGATAGGTTAAACCGAGATCAAGGCCAGTGCCGGCATCAGGCCGGCTCAGGTAGGGTCCGGTCAGCAGTTGCTCATCGATCAGTGCATGCCAGAGCCAGGAGCCATCAGCAGTACTGCTCTCGGTGAATCCAGCGCCCAACAGTCCCGTGGTCATGACATGGCTCTCTCGTGCATTGATATGGTGATACTGATCCCAAGGCATATCATCAGCGCGCAGGGCCAGATGCCAGGACAGGGAAGGAAAAAACATCTCTCGGGCAGCTAAAGACTGAATATCAACCAGGACAGCGTGATTAAGATGAACCTGATGGTCACTTTCGCGGTACTGCGCTTCCCAATGCATAAAGTCGATACTGGCTCCTGGCCGGTAACCCTGGCTATTGTCAGCTTCATCCTGGTAAGCCGGACGCCATCCCAGATTCACGATGCCCTGGCCTTGACGCTCGCCTGCTTGTGTATAGAGTTCAGAGCTGTCATGGCCCTGGGCAGGGTTGCTGGGAGGGGGGGGAGTAGGAGAGTCAGCATCCAGAACGCCTAGTTGAGCCCGTCGGCTCAAAAGTCTCAACATGCGCTGGGTGCGTTGCTGATGCGCTGCAGGGGATTCTTTCGGATCATGTAACGTGTCCAAAACAGCATAAGCGGTTTCCAGACTGGCCGCTTGATCAGTCAACGATTCATCAAGAGGACGGTCCGGGTTCATACTCAACTGTTCAGCATCAAGATTAACCATCTGGCTTTGCTGATGCACACGGGCATACAAACGTGTCGCTGAGGCGGCGCGGTAGTGGGTACCTTCAATCAGCCCGGGTACCGCGGTGATGGCTCGAACCGTATCAGCCGGGATGGCATAACTTTGAAAATCAGCCGAGAGCTGAAGGGAGGGGCGGCCTAGTTCGAACAGTACTAAAAGCTCGTAGGCACAATTATCCGAGAAAAAATAATACGGAAATGCTACCTGGCGCAGCTCCCAAATATGGCTCAGCATGCGCTGTATCTCATCGTGCTTGAGATTCAGAGGGTACTCCCAGAGATCACGATCCTCCATGTCATTGTACTGCTTAACTTTGTCATAGTAGGGCAGCAGGCTGTACATGCCCGGATAGCCTCCCGTCAGACCTTTCACGGCAAATAACAGACCATTACTGTCGCGGGTTTGTGCAGCATAGCTGATAGAATAGGTGAGTAAAGGGTCTTGTCGGGCCGTAGCGTTGTCCAGACGTAGTAGGGTATGGCCAAACATGGAGGAAGGGTTGTTGATGTAGTCACTGGCAAAAACCAGGGTGAGATGATCCACATCCAGATCATGCAACCATCGCTGAAATTGCGGGCAAGTGCTTAAAGGGGCATCAAGTTGTTGACCTAACTCTTGTTGCAGCCAGGCAAAACGGGCAGGGAGCAGGCACTGTAGATCCTGATCCGGGGTGGTACTGACCTGATAAAACCCCTTGAGATCAGCCAGCAGTTCAGCTTCAGGGTCTACTGAGCCCCTGGCGGCCTGAAAGAAGCCAGCACCGCGCGCCCGACTTATCCACCCTGAGCCCAGGGGTTGACTGTGCAGGAGCTTGAGCCAGTAGGGTGCGGTAGCGAGGTGTTGTTGTTGCGCTATAAGCTCGGCGTGTGCCAGATCTGCCCTGGCCAGAGGTGTCAATAGCAAGCTGAGCAGTATGGCCAGACAGGGGAGGCCTAGGACTCTAGCTAGGGGCATTGTTATTTCCATGCATGACATCATCGGATCGATAAGGATGTTGCCGAGTAGGCTAGATCAAAAATTTAACAACAGGGAGCCCTAAAAAGGGCTCCCTGAAACAGCAGTCAAGCGCGGGGCTTAACTCAGCTTGCATAGGCAGACAATTGTGTATCAGAACGCATGACACCCTGCAGAGCAGCCAGGATTTGGCCGGCAGTCTGGTGTTCAGGGGCGAAGATTTCACCGTAATGCGATTGAGTGGTTGCAAAAAAATGAGCCTTTTCCGATGCAGGAATCTTCATCAGATCAGCCAGGGTGTTCAGGCTTTCACCATGTCCCACCGACATGTCATAAGCCAGATGCTCAAGGTTGGAGCCGGTAAACATGCTCAAACGTACTTTGGAGCTGATCACGCCATTGGGTGAGCAACCCAGGGTGCCGGTGGTGATGCCAAAAGTCTGGTTGCCGAAACTACCATTGGTGGTTATGGCCAGAACTTTGGGCACGACACCGCTTTGTCCTGCCCATAAGATGGTTCCAGCGCCACAACCGGTGTCCGAGTCAGCGAGGACGGGCAAAGCCATAACGCTCATCAGTGCAGCTATCGATACTATACCTTTCATATGAGATCCCTCTTGAAATAAATGCTACGTAAACGGCCCGAACAACTCGGGCTGCAGGGATGATTATAGTTGTATGGCCTGTAGGTCAATAGAATTCTTACGATTTACGTTTTTTCCCAGCGCTTACGCTGCTTGAAACCAGAGTTTTTATCCCCACTATAGAGGTTTGACGTGAGCTAACTGGAGTTTTTCGCATGAGTGATACCGCTACGACAGAAACCTTGGGTTTCCAGACAGAAGTCGCCAAACTTCTTCACCTGATGATACATTCTCTCTACAGCAACAAGGAAATTTTCCTGCGTGAGCTGGTTTCCAATGCGGCGGATGCCTCGGACAAATTGCGTTTTGAGTCCCTGGCTCACCCTGAGTTGCTGGCTGAAGATACTGAACTGGGTATCTGGATAGACTTTGATGCCGATGCTCATACCATTACCCTGAGGGATAACGGTATCGGCATGTCGCGTGATGAAGTCATCAGTAATTTAGGGACCATTGCTCGTTCGGGTACGGCTGATTTTGTTAAAAATTTAAGCGGCGATCAGCAAAAGGACTCGCATCTAATCGGTCAGTTTGGTGTGGGTTTTTACTCGGCATTTGTGGTGGCCAAGCAGGTGGATGTACGCACGCGTCGTGCTGGTTTGGCTGCTTCGGAAGGGGTGTTCTGGTCCTCACAGGGCGAGGGGGAATTTTCCGTCGGTACGATTGAACGCGCTCAGCGTGGTACAGAAATCGTCTTGCATTTGCGCGATGAGGCCACGGAATACGCTGATGGCTGGCGTTTGCGCGGTATCATCCACAAGTATGCCGAGCATATAGGCATTCCGGTTTATATGCTCAAGACGCAGGATGAAACCCAGGGGGATGACGAAAAAGGCGAGAAAGAAGTTGCCTGGGAAGCCATTAATCAGGCGGCTGCGCTGTGGACACGGCCACGTACTGAAATAAGCGATGACGAATACAAGGCTTTTTATAAACATATTTCCCATGATTTTTCCGACCCTGCAACCTGGAGCCACAACAAGGTAGAAGGCAAGCTGGAATATACTTCTTTGTTGTATATCCCGACGCGGGCGCCCTTTGATCTGTTTAACCGAGAAGCGCCCAAAGGGCTGAAGTTGTATGTGCAGCGCGTATTCATTATGGATGATGCTGAGCAGTTCCTGCCCTTGTACCTGCGTTTTGTCAAAGGTGTTATTGATTCCAACGACCTGCCCTTGAACGTTTCGCGCGAGATTTTGCAATCTAATCCTTCCATAGAAACCATACGTTCCACGCTGACCAAGCGAGTTCTGGATATGCTGGCCAAAATGGCTGAGAGCCAACCTGAATCTTACCAGAGCTTCTGGGATACATTTGGGGCAGTCCTCAAGGAAGGCGTGGTGGAGGATCACGGTAATCAGGAAAAACTCGCCAGCCTATTCCGTTTTGCTTCTAGCCGGCAGGCCGATGAAAAGCAGAATTTGAGCCTGGATACCTACATCAGTCAGATGCCTGCTGATCAGAAAGCCATCTATTATGTAACTGCTGAGTCTTTCCAGGCAGGACGGCAAAGCCCGCATATGGAGATTTTTCGTAAAAAGGACATCGATGTGCTGGTGATGACTGATCGTGTCGATGAATGGATGATGTCATGGCTGCGTGAATACCAAGGCAAGAGCTTTGTGCATGTTGGCAAAGGTGATCTGAGTCTGGATGATGTTTCGGCAGAGGATCAGAAAAAAGCTCAGGAAACTCAGGAAGCTGAACATGGCGATCTACTCAAACGCTTAAAAGATGCCTTGGGGGAACAGATTACAGAAGCCAAGGTATCTTCGCGCCTGGTCGACTCACCTGCCTGTCTGGTGGTGGCTGAAGGGGATATCGGCTTGGCTACACGGCAGATGCTTGAAGCTGCTGGTCAGAAACTTCCACCGAGCAAACCCCGCATGGAAGTTAACCTGGATCATGCCCTGATCAAGCGTATGGAAGTGGAGACCGACGAAAGCAGGTTCAAGGCACTCTCAACCGTTCTGTACGGTCAGGCTGCTCTAGCTGAAGGTATGCAGTTGAAGGACCCTTCATTGTTTGTAGGCCAGCTGAATCAACTGCTCGCACAGTTACTCGGTTAATCTATACAGGGTATGAGGCATCCCCTCATGCCCTGATCTTTCAGCGTTGTGGCAAATTAAACTGAATTGAAGCGCCTTGATGATTGGTGCTGATATCGACGTTAGGTGAGTTGGCGGTGGTGGTGATTTGCATGGGCGTAAACAGTTGTATATTGACCTGTTGTCCATTTTGAACGGCTAAACCGCTGTTGGTAGGAATGAGGTTGTTATGTTGATCGAGGTTAAGCGGCGTTCCGTTACTGAGATTGAGCGCACTGACGGCACTTTGCTGCGAAACCATCGAAGATGTCATGTTATTATTGCCAACGCTGGTTTGGCCATTTTCAGTTTTAAGCAGGTTTTCAGCAACATCGCATTCAGATACACCCCTTGCCTTGCCGGCACAGGGTACTTTTTTATTGACATGCTGAATGGATATGCCGGGAATATAGGATCGATTTAGTTCTTTGGAGGCTAGCTCGGTCATATCAGCTTGGGCCAAGTTGGCAATAAAACCGGCAGTGAACAATAACCATAAACTTTTCATGAAGATAACCCCCTCATGGGAATTTTCCTGACAAGCACGCTATAACTACAGGCTACGTCATGCAGGCCAACGATTATGTTTTCAATTGTGATAGTCTAGACCTTTTTTGTTGCCATAGTAATGGCAGAATGTAAAATTAGTGATCAACGTCAGGAATTTTACCAGATGCGTATAGCCGTGCTAGGAGGAGGAAGTTTTGGTACGGTTCTGGCGCACTTAGTGGCTAGTCGTGGCCATGATACGATACTTTGGCTGCGCGATGATGCGCAATGCAAGGTTATGCAGGAACAACATGAAAATGTTAAGTATCTGCCAGGATTTAATCTCCATGCCGGGCTTAAGTACAGTACGGATTTGGAAAAAGTATTGGCTGCGGCTGATTTGGTATTTTTCTCTGTGCCTAGCAAAGCTGTTCGTCGGGTAGCGCGTGAGGCTAGGCCTTTTCTAAAAGAGGATGCTTGGCTGGTCAGCACGACGAAAGGTATTGAAAAGGACGGTTTTAAGCTGATGAGTGAAATTATCGCCGAGGAAACCGGTAGCTCTCGGCTAGGTGTGCTCAGTGGTCCCAACCTGGCCCGTGAAATTGCCGCAGGTGTGTTGTCAGGTACGGTGATTGCTAGCCGGGAAGAACCCTTGCGTCAGGCTGTATTTAAAGCACTGGCTTGTGCGCGTTTTCGCGTTTTTGCCAATTCTGATACCTACGGTGTTGAGTTGGGTGGTGCGCTCAAAAATATTTATGCTATTGCTTCGGGCATGGCGGCTACATTGAGTCCCGGGGAAAACAGCCGCAGCATGTTGTTGACCAGGTCACTTGCCGAGATGAGCCGTTTTGCCACGAAAATGGGGGCTAATCCCTTGACCTTTCTCGGGTTATCTGGGGTTGGGGATCTGATTGCAACCTGTTCTTCTCCGCTGAGTCGCAATTATCAGGTAGGGCAAGCCCTTGCCAAGGGACATAGCCTGAGTGAAATTGTCGAAGATCTGGAACAGACCGCTGAGGGGATTAATACCATTGAGCAGGTCAAGCATAAAGCTGATGCCTTGCAGGTCTATATGCCCATTGTGCAGGGGCTGTATGCCATAGTTTTTGAGCAGCAACCGGTGGCAGAGATTATTGCGAAGTTGATGACTGGCGGACCTAGTGAGGATGTAGAGTTTATGTTGATGTGGGGAAGTCACGCGTCATGATTAATCGGGGTGGTGGTCTGTGGTGATGCGTATATGGGTGATGCGTCATGGTCAAGCTGAAACGGCTGTCGTTTCGGGTGATGCGGGTCGTGGTTTAACTGAACATGGCCGTATAGAAGCTCAGCAGCGAGCGCATGAGTTGTCGGATTTATGGCAACAAGCCACGTTGATTTCCAGTCCGTATAGGCGCGCTGTTGAAACTGCGGCAGAAGTGGCTGAGGTGGTGGGTGGTAAGATTCTAGAGACCTGGCCTGAGCTGGCTCCTGAAGGGGATCCTCTTCATGTTTTAAGACGTTTGCAGTCCTGTGATCACTCATGGCTGGTGCTGGTCACTCACATGCCCTTGTTGAGTCGGCTGGCAGGCCTTTTTAAGGACGGGCAGGCCTCATCTCATTATCCCTTGCCTACCGCCGGGGTACATGGTTTTGATTTTGCCGAGGGTGGGGTTGCCGCCGGTATGGCAGAACGATGGCGGACCTGGGGCTGATGTCGGTTTTTACTCAAGTAACACCCGAAAGGGTGTCCTCGTGGCTGCAACTTTATCAAGTGGGTGAATTTACGTCCCTGCTGCCGATCTCCGGGGGTGTACAAAACAGTAATTATTTTTTGGAGACATCTTCAGGATCGTGGGTTTTAACCCTGTTTGAGTCCTTAGATGTCGCTGATGTTCAGGTCTATCTGGATTTAATGCAGCGTTTACATGCGGCGGGCATGCCGGTTCCATTACCTTGCCCACAAATCGATGGGCGCTTATTTAGCTCACTGGTATCTAAGCCTGCTGCTTTGGTGCAACGTTGTCACGGAAAGTCCCTGGAAGAGGTTGATGTAAAGGCGGTCAGCCAAGTAGGTAAGTGCTTGGCTACGTTGCATGGGCTTATGCAGGATTGGCCAGGTCCTATGAATCCGCGCGGTAGAGCATGGCGATTAGCAACAGCGCGACAAGTCATTCCGCGGTTACGCTCAGATGACGTTGATTTGATCTCTTGGGCTCTGCAGGAGGATCTCAGTTTGCCGTGGCAAGACTTGCCTGTGGGTGGTATACATGCTGATCTATTTCGTGACAACATGTTGTGGCAAGAGGGACATATCAGCGCTGTGCTGGATTTTTATGTCGCTGGGCGAGATGCATGGGCTTATGATCTTGCTGTCTGCATACACGACTGGTGTCGTTTTGTTGATGGGCGCCTGGATGTCAGCCGCGCTTCGGCGTTGCTCAAGGCTTACCATGCCGTACGTCCGTTGAAGGACGCTGAATTTGAGGCATGGCCCTCTTTGCTGGTGGTTTCAGCGCTGCGCTTTTACCTCTCTCGTTGCTTTGCCTTTGTGCAACATGTTGATGAAAAAAATGTTTTGCGCAAAGACCCCGAGGAGTTTCGTTTAGTTTTGAATTGTATGCGTGCCAATG
Organism: Pseudomonadales bacterium; assembly: GCA_013043915.1. GTDB lineage: Bacteria > Pseudomonadota > Gammaproteobacteria > Pseudomonadales > Moraxellaceae > JABEVH01. The sequence continues at coordinate 5,310 of JABEVH010000158.1, read as the reverse complement.
AATGGCACGAAAGTACCTATTCTTTGCAAAATCTGATAAACTGATCTAAGCGTGTTGGCCGAGTTTGACGTATGCATGATGCAAACGTTTTATTGCAACAGCAAAATCAGTTATTGGAGATGATGGTCAAGCGTCAGCCGGTGACCATTGTGCTGAATCGCCTGTTGCTTGAAATTGAAAATGGAATTCCAGGGCTTTATTGTTCGGTCATCGCTCTTGATGAAACGGGTAAGCGCTTGCGCCCTCTTTCAGCTCCTTCCTTGCCACCAGCATTTACTGACCAGCTCAGTGGTCTGGAAATAGGACCTCATGCCGGCTCTTGCGGTACGGCGATGTATCGTGGTGAGCCTGTTGTGGTCACGGATATCGAGCAAGATCCCTTGTGGGCCGAGTACAAACATTTAGCGCTTGAGCATGGTCTGCGTTCTTGTTGGTCCCTCCCTATTCGCTTAGGCGAACACGAGCCTGTGATGGGTTCTCTGGCTATGTACTATCCTGAAGTCAAGGCTCCTGATCCTAAGCACTGGGAGCGTCTGGAAGTGGGTATGCACTTGGTGGCCTTGGTGCTTGACCGGGAACGTACCGACTTGCAATTACAGAGCTATCAACTGAATCTGGAGCACAAGGTCGAGGAACGGACCTATGAACTGCGCTCTGCTTTGGAAAATCTGCAAAAAACTCAGGCCATATTGATTCAACGCGAAAAACTGGCCAACCTGGGAGCTCTGGTAGCTGGCGTGGTGCATGAACTGAATACCCCCATCGGCAATGCTGTTCTTTCCGTCAGTTATATGAGGGACTGTTTGCAGCAGATGGTACTAAAAATCAGTAACCATACCCTGAGCCGACATGAATTTATGGAGTTTGTCGATGAGGTCCAGCAGGCTACCGATCTGGTTCTGCGCAATATAGAAAAGGCGGCCGACCTGATCGGTTCCTTCAAGCAAATGGCTATTGATCAGAGCAGTGAGCGGCGTAGGGCTTGTCCGTTACGTCATGTGATTGAGGACAACCTGACTATCTTCAAAGCTACCATCAAAGGTGTTGCTATTGATTATGATGTGCAGGTACATCCTCAAGATCTTGTAATTGAAGGGTATCCTGGTGTATTGGGGCAGGTTTTGACCAATATGTTGGTGAATGCTCGTTTGCATGCCTTTGCTGATCGCTCACGCGGAAACATTAAAATTCAAGCTAAGCTGGTGGACGATCATAAAATCAAACTTACCTTTGCTGATGATGGTTGTGGTATTGCGGATGAACATCGATCTAAAATTTTTGATCCTTTTTATACCACCAAAGTGGGGCAGGGAGGATCTGGCGTCGGGTTGTTTCTGGTCTATAAATTGGTCACTTCCCGTTTGAAGGGGAGTATAGACGTGGAGAGTATGCCGGGATGCGGCACCGCCTTTCATCTTGAATTTCCACGCTGTGTCGATGATTCTGTGCAGGTGTAACGCCCATAGGCATAATTCCAACTCGCTTCAGCCAGGTTAAAAAGTTTCTGTTCGATGCTTTGCCTTAGTTGGGTTATATCCTTAATATTTAAGGGCTCAAGTCCAGTATCTTGCCATGTTGTAGCTGAGGGGGCCATTCGCAGCCATGCCCACAACCGATAGACCGGAGGGCTATGTTGCCAACGTTCTGGCAAGTTGGACTGGGCAACTTGCCAGAGATCCGGATCTCGGATACGTATGTGCTGAAAGATGATGGTCTCAGCTTGCTGGGAGAGGCGTTGCCATACCTGTTGTTTAAGATGATCGGAGTAACCGTTCCAATAGGTAACCTCATGAGCATAACGCAGGCATCCCCGGCAAACATTATCCCCGAGCGATGATGTAGAGCACAACCCGACACAGGGTGAAGTCAACATGGTCTTGGAATGGTGCATGAGCTAAACAGTCTTGCTGAACCTGTCGTATGTTAGCATGCGTCAACCCCACGACCGCGAGAATTCCCTCGCTTTCCGTAGACCACAATCTTTTCAGTGGTAGACATGGGGAGGTTTAGGATGCCGCATGGAGTAATCAGTGTGTTTGACGTCATCAAATCCATTCATGTGATGGCTGTGGTTTTGAGTCTGTTGTTGTTTTTGGCGCGATGGATAGGAGGAGGACTAGGCTGGGCTTGGCGAGAGCTGCGCTGGTGGCGTGTGTTCCCTCATATCAATGATACACTGTTGCTGGGCGCAGGATTGTTGATGGTCATGCTCTTAGGTGGTTTTCAAGCCTGGATGTTAGTCAAAATGGTCGCCTTGCTACTTTACATCCTCCTGGGGTGGCAGGCGCTACGCGCTTCAAACGCGTGGGTTCGTGCGGGTTTGGGCTTGTCGGCTTTGTTGATTTATGCATTTATCATTTCGGTAGCCATCACACAACACCCTTGGGGTATGCTGGGTGCCTTGTGATACCTTGATCCTGTAATAATTGGCGTACAAGTTTAGCTGTGCGCCCCCGTACATCTTGGCGTGGGTTAAATTCTGCGATTTCAAGTGCCAATAATTTAGTGTCGTAGCGACAGGATTTCAGTTGCCTTTGCAGATGACGAATATCTATGCCGCATGGTTCGGGTACGCTCACCCCCGGGGCGAGGTGAGGGGACAGGGCATCGAGATCCAGACTAATACCATATCCCCCGGCGCAGCTGCGCGCCCGTAGTAAGGCTTGGTGCCAGATGGCCGGCCAGCCTTGGCTGCGCAGCTCGTGGATACTGATCAATGTAATGCCTAAGTGTTCGAGGAGTTTTATTTCCTCGGCTTCAAAGCTACGAAAACCTATCAGTGTACACCCCCTGAGGTCGAGAACCGGGGTTGGGCAGATGGTTTGCCAGCGTGTATCGCCCTGACCCAGCAGTACCGCCAGAGGCATGCCGTGCAAGCGGTGGCTCAATGAGGTGTCCGGCGTATGGCTATCCATATGGGCATCGATCCAGATCATGCCCAAAGGACGATTTCGTACCGAAGCGATGCCAGCCCAGAATCCTATGGCCTCAGAATGATCCCCCCCCTACCAATAAGGGGCGTACTCCACCTCGACGCCATAAGGCGCTGCGAGCGGATAAAGACCGAGCTGAGGCAATGGCTGTATCAGCAACGTCAGGCCAGGGTAGCAAAAGACTGCTACGCTCATGAACGATGAAGTTGGGCCGCATGGGATGCAGAGCATAAGGAGCAAGGCGATTGCCGCGACGTTTGCCTCCGCTGGCCAGAGCAGCACCTAGCAGCCGTGATTTCAAGGGTTAACGGCCAGCCGCCGCTGGATCAAAGGTTGTCCATCCATCAGCACATGTAGCGACCACGACCCCGGAGGGTCATAGGGCTGCAGGGTGAAGCTGCACATGCGATGCAAAGCTACATGCGGGCGGGCGATGGCGGCTAACTCCTGTTCATCACGTAACTGTCCGTGTAGGCTATAAAGTCGGCAAGTGATGGTATGTTCACCCTCTGAACCATCATAAACCCAAAGGTCTGCGTACACGCTGCTAACTTTTCGGCTGAGTTCTGAGGTGTCCACCCGGGGTTGGCCGCCGGCATCTAGACGTTGTGAGACCACCAGCCTGACTACGGCATGCGTAGCAGGGTAATGTTCCCTACGCTCATAGCTACAAGCACTGATGCCCATCAGGCAGAGCAGAATCATCCATTTCATGGGTGATAACGCATGCGTGTACCCCGTTCCACTGACATGAATATCTCATGGGGGTGTAGTTCTTTAGGAAAGAATACGCCAGAAATCTTGGCTTCACAGATACTGGCACCTTCTAGATTCGTTTCACGAAAATCGATGCCGCGCAGATCAGCCTGTCGCAGGTAGGCTCCACTCATATTCAGGCCGCTTGCATCCATATTGCGCAGATCAAGTCCACGCAATAAGGCATTGGAAAGATCACAAGTCTCGCCACGTTTGCGGGCTTCATTAAAAGCTGCGATATCTTCATCCTGTAACAGTCGGTACAGGGGATGATCAATTTTTGATGGAATGGACATGATAACATCACCTCGTCAAGAACTATTTTCAGTATAGATGCTGATGGCGTGATTGTTAGCAAATGCGTCATACTGGTCAGGTGTACACTCAAGCTGGTATCTTAGTCAGGGTCGGCGGTTGCCGTCATAACAATAAAATAGGCTACCCGGTGGCCGGTCTCAGGGTGAGGGGAAGAGTTAATGCGAGGACATAAGGAACTGGTGGTGCTGGCAACTTTGGCCATCTCTGCCTGCAGTGATATGACCTGGGTGAACATCAAGTCCAATCTTGATCAAAAACTATCGTCGTCAATATTACATACTACGACAGCCGGTGATGCCATTTCTCCGGTTAAGGGTACCTTGTTTGAACCGGTTCAGCCTCTGGACTCGCGAGATGCTATTGTTTACATCTACCGACCGATGACGCGCTGGTCTCAGGATGAAGCAGAAACTCCCAGTTTTTTTGTTAATGGACAGCGTGTTTATGGATTGAAAGGAGGTGGGTATTTCTGGCTTGAGTTGCCAGCAGGTGATTACTATCTGATGGCTAAACGAGCTTTTTCAATTTTCAATTTTAAGGTTATTTTTGAAACGCATATGCGTGTAGCAGGGGCTAAAGCCTATTATTTTCGCTATGACGAAGAACGTAAGGTGGATAAAGACCATCAGGATAGTAACTTGTTGATTTCAGGTCCACTGCAGCAACAAACCGCTGCGCAAGCTTTACCTGATCTGCGCAAGACGGTTCTGGAAGACTCCGGTCAATTTTTTGATTATGACCGAGAACCTTTATGGAAACCTTTTGATCTGTATCCTCACGATCATAATGTACGTTATGGCCAGCTTGAAATTCTTGACCCTGACCATGGTGTACACGAGCGCTATACCCCTGTGCTAGGTGCAGATACCAGTCAGATGCAAAATGCTGTTGATCGCAAGACCGACTGGATGCCTGATTGGATGCGGAATTTATTCCGTTAGCGCTAGAGGTTTATCAGTTTGTGCGTAAAACCCCGTCGTTTCCATCCTTACAGGATCTTCGATAGACCCCAATATTCTCAGGGGCAGGACGGGGATATAAGCATGCTGTTGATTATGGGCACTATACTGCCTATACCAACTTGGTATCCCTTTAGCTCCACAGGGTTCAATTTCACGATTTTCCGCTTCTCTTTCCTATGACCGCCTTGTACGTTATCGGAGGTGTCACAACCGCCTGTTGAAGTAATCGGTAAATGAGCAAACCACGCGATTTTGAGGCACAGCGGTTAAACCGAAATACGAATTCATCCAAATAATAATCCAACTGTTTCGGCTGCACGGCCCCATGCGGCGCAAATCGT
>JABEVH010000157.1 GCA_013043915.1 Pseudomonadales bacterium | reverse complement strand
ATTTATAAAAATATTTCTCTTTATTTTCAATAGATTAAAAATTTATTCTGACAATTTACAAAAACTGGAACGCTTTATGCTGAAGGTATCATGACAAAAGTACAAGCCCTCTAGGCTTCATGGAGATACGTCATGTCCCTGGTCATCAGTACAAACTTAAATTCGCTGGTCGTACAGAATAATCTGGCGGCCAACCAGCCCCAACTGGCTTCTGCCATGCAGCGCCTTTCCTCTGGCTTGCGGCTCAACAGTGCGGCCGATGATGCCGCCGGTCTGGCTATCGCCACAGGTCTGAACTCGCAAAGCGGTGGTGACACCGTAGCCGTGCAGAATGCCAACAATGCCAGTTCCTTGGCTCAGATCGCCGATGGAGCCTTGGCTTCAGTCACCAACGATCTACAGACCTTGCGTAACCTGGCGGTGGAATCAGCCAACGGCACCAACTCAGCGACCGACCGCGCTGCTCTTAACATTCAGGCGCAGCAGGTCATTGCCGATATACAGAACTCAGCCTCTACCACCAATTACAACGGTGTGAATTTGCTGAACGGCGGATTTTCCTCGCAGTTTCAGATTGGCGCCAATGCAGGCCAGACCATCAACTTAAACATCGCCAATGTTCAGACCAATACCTTAGGTGCCGGTCAGGGCACCGGAGTGAGCGCTCAGGGACAAGCCAGCACATATACAGGCCCAACTTGGACCTCCACATTATCTCCGATCAAAGCTGGTGATTTAGTCATCAACGGCGTTATCGTTCCTCAGTCGCTCTCCACCTCTTACAATGCTTCCTTCACCGGAGGAGATACCAGCGGAAACATTACAGCCGCCAATAATGCTTCGGCGGCAACCAGCGCCATTGCCAAAGTCGCCGCCATCAATTCTGTATCCTCGCAAAGTGGTGTCAGCGCGGTTGTCGATAGTAATGTAGTGGGCGGCACCTCCATGGCCACTGCCAGTTCCCTGACAGGTACGGTTGCTATCAATGGAATTCCTATCGCTATCAGCACCAGTGCCAGTTTTACCAATGACGCTAATCGTAATGCCATTGTCACCGCCATCAATGCTTATCAAGGTCAGACAGGTGTCGTTGCCACCAACACGGGCTCAGATGCCACTGGCATTCAACTAAGTGCAGCTGACGGTCGCAATATTAGTGTAGATTTCTTGACTACAGGTGGCCCTATGACAGCAGCGGCCTCAGGGCTTGCCGCCACAGGGACTTATTCTGGCGGCTATACGCTGACATCTGCCAACAATGGCCCCATCACTATCCAGCAAGGTACAGGGACATTAGCTAACTCAGGGCTACAACCTGGTAGTTTTACACCCTCGCAGGCCACGGTTTCATCAGCCAGTTTAGGCAATGTCAGCACAGGCACAGGCATGGCCTCTGGAGACTTGGTTATCAATGGTGTCTCTATTCAGGCTAGCAATACCACGAACGATAACCTGTCCTACACCCAACAATCCAATAGTTCCATTGCAATTACTGCCGCCATTAATCAGTCGTCTACTCAAACCGGCGTAGTCGCTAAAGTCAACAGCAATGTCATTCAGGGCAGTAGCTTTACCGCAGCTACCGTAGGGCAATCAGGCTCACTCATTATCAATGGCGTTGCCACGTCGGTTCTTACCGCCACCGGCGTTGCCTCTACCGATTTGACCAACGAGACCAATGCCATTAATGCCATCAGCGGCCAAACAGGTGTCAGTGCCAGCAATGATGGCTCTAACATCAAATTAAGTGCCTCGGATGGTCGTAATATCACACTGACTTATGGTGGAGGAACTTTCACAACACCCAACACAGCACTGGGTCTACCCAGCAGCGTCTTAAACGCAGCAACAACATTTGTTGGAATTGTTGGTGGGGCATCAACTTTCACTCCATCACCGACTCCCACTGCTGATGTTGGAAAAACCTTCGTCCTCACAATTGACGGGGTAAGCTCAGGCGCCATTACACTCTCAGGTTCTGCATCAACAAACAATACCAATATATATACTGCACTGCACGATATGCAATTGCCCACAGGGGTTTCAGCTACTTCCGTATCATCAACACAATTTAGTCTCTCAGATACCGCCAATGTCACCCTTAATATTGGCTGGTACAGCACCGAAAATATTGCAGCCTCCAGTATCAACGGAGCTACCGGGAGCACCGGTGCTCCCCTTAGTGGCGGACTAACAACCACATCCAATAATGAGGTCACCACGGCCGGTTCCTACACGCTCACCTCTGCAGGTACCATTAAGGTGGGTAGCACCACCGGTAATAGCAATACCGATGCAGGCATGTTGCAGGGCAGTTATGGTGGCACCACCAACGGTACTTTCTTGTCGCAGGTGGATATTTCTACAGTCTCCGGGGCCAACTCAGCCATTGTGGCGGTGGATAATGCCTTAAATACCGTCAATGCAATACGCGCCAATATCGGTGCCTTCCAGAATCGCATGTCGGCTACTGTGTCGAACCTGCAATCACAAGGCACTAACTTAACGGCTGCCTATACCTCCATCACCGGTGCTGACTTTGCTAAGGAAACGGCTAATCTTTCCAGAGCTCAGGTGCTCCAACAGGCCGGTATTGCGGTCCTGGCTCAGGCTAACGCGCTCAGTCAGCAAGTTTTGAACCTGCTACGGTAAAATAGTTCTAAAGTTTCTAACGGTGGGGCCGATAAAGGATCAGAAGGGGCAAAAGCCTTTTTGATTCTTTATCATTTAATCCCGCCCGAGGGATGATTCGGGACAGGAGTTGGCCATGAGCACACTCAGTATTGGGGGTAGCGGTATTAACATTGCTGGGGCCGGCACGGCCAGCGGTTTGCCTGCACCTGCACCGATTCCCGACCCCGTACCACAAGCAACTCCGGCGGCTACGGTCAGTTTGGTATCGCAAGCGCCTCAGACTCAGGCTCCCTCATCTTCAACGTCCCCGGCCCAAGTGGCCGCTGTGCAGCAGGCAGTCAAACAATTAAATAACTATCTGCAATCGGCCAATTTCGAGCTTAATTTTAGCCAGGATGCGCAAGGGACGCACTTTGTACAGATTGTGGATACCAAAACCCATCAAGTAGTGCGTCAGATCCCTGACAAGGTAGCCGTGGCCCTGGCTGAAGATATCAATTTGCAGGTCATGGCGCGAGCAGCCGGCAAGAGCAAGTAGGTGGGGAGCAATCAACGATGACCAGTATCAGTTCCACCTCAAGTACCTCACCGAGCAGTTCATCTGTTGGTACGACTAATATTGGTTCTGGTACGGGCACGGTCAGTTCGTTAGGCATAGGTTCCGGAATTTTAACCAGTTCAGTCGTCGATTCCCTGATCAGTGCCACCCAAGGTCCGCAACAAGCTGTTTACCAAAGTCAAATTTCGACATTAAATACGAAGATATCCGACTATGGCACGCTGCAAGGTTTGTTATCCACGTTTCAAAGCGCAGCAAGTGCCTTATCCAGCAGTTTAACTTCAGGCGCTAAAACTGTCACATCGGCCAACACCAGTCTGGCCTCGGCGACGGCATCATCCTTCGCGCAATCGGGTTCATATTCCTTAGAAGTCGATCAGCTCGCCAGCACGCAACAGTTGGTCACCCAAGGCTACAGCAGTGCCACCTCGGTGGTGGGTACGGGGACTTTATCCTTTACGACCGGCACCACCACCTACACCGGCGGCGGTACCAGCGGTTACAGTTTTACCCCCAACTCAGGTGCAGCTACCAGCTCAATACAGATTACCAGTTCCAATGATACCTTGTCGGGTATACGTGACGCGATCAACAATGCCAACATCGGCGTTACCGCTTCCATTATTTATAACGGCAGTACCTACCAGTTATCCGTCGCCTCTTCTGCTACAGGTGCAAACAACAGCGTTCAAATTGGGGTCACCAATTCATCGGGAGCGACAGACACCTCCACCACCGATTTAGGTGCGTTAGCTTTCAATAGCAGTGCCGTCAACCTCAGCCAGGCTACAGCGGCGTCCAATGCGTCCCTAAAAGTTAACGGCATCCCGATCAGCAGTTCATCCAACACGGTCGGTGGGGCCATTAACGGTGTGGTGATCAACCTCCTGCAAGCCTCGGTGGGCAATCCTTTCAACCTGACCATAGCTCCTGATACCACGAACATCACCAAAAGCGTTCAGTCGCTCGTAGATAGCTATAACGCATATCAGGCACAGTATTCTACCTACACCGCGTTTAATGCCAGTACCGGCACCGGTGGCCCCTTGATGGGGGATCCAGGCTTACAAACCGCCATGAACCAGATCACCAATATCTTGGGCAATATGGTGACGGGCATGGGCAGCGCCTCCATACATAGCTTGGCGGACATCGGCATCTCCACCAATTCCCAGACGGGACAGATGACCTTTGACAACACCAAATTGGCCTCTGTGCTGCAATCTAACCCACAGGATGTGATATCGCTGTTATCAAGCAACGGTTCAACCACCGACAGCCTGATCAGCTATGTCAGCAATACCACCGCCACACAAGCGGGCACCTATGGCATTAACGTCACCCAGCTAGCCACTCAGGGCGGACTTAACGGCAGCAATGGCTCCGTCACCGGCAACGTCACCGTCGCCTCGGGCAGCAATACCCTGGTGGTCAGCGTGGATGGGAACAGCAGCAGTACCGTGACTATTCCGGCAGGAACCTACACACCCACCCAGCTAGCCCAAACACTGCAAGCCCAGATCAATGCTGACAGCAATCTGAAAGCAGCAGGCGCATCCTTAAGCGCCGCCTATGACAGTACCAACAGCCGTTTAACCCTGAACTCCAACAGTTATGGGTCCTTGTCGAACGTTGATATCACCAGCATCAACAGCACCCTAGCCACCAGTTTAGGACTGACCGTCGCCAACGGCACCGCCGGGGTGGATGTCGCAGGCACCATTAATGGTGTAGCCGCCACCGGGGTTGGACAGATGCTGACCGGGGCCAAAGGAGATGCCAGTGAAGGGTTAGCCGTGCAAATACTAGGAGGCAGTTTAGGCTCTCGCGGCACGGTAACTTACGTCAATGGTGTTGGGCAGCAACTTAACACGGCACTAACCAGCATCTTAGGCAGCAATGGACCTTTTACCAACCAGGTCAACTCGTTCAATAGTCAGGTCACTGAGATCAACACCCAGAACAGTAACCTGACCACACGCATGAATGCGCTACGCGCGACCATGACCAGTGAATTTTCTGCCTACGATGCCATGATTGCCCAAATGAACTCGACATCGAGCTATTTGGCCTCATTTTTCAATGCCCAGAGCAATTCCAGCAGTTCTAGCAGTTCTAGCAGTTCAGTAGGCTCAACCGGTCATTAATTAACGCAGTCCATAGTGGTGAGCCAACCATGCTGCCCGTTGCTGCAAGGTATGATGCAGGTGGGTATGTTCACGTACTGAGTTCTGGTAAACCGTTAAGTTCATGCCCAGCAGGGTTTGCACACGTTCTGTCAGTTGATTCAGGCTGTTAAAGACCAGCGGCCTGACCGCAGGATCTGGATATAACTGCTGCAGCTCAGGGCGCTCATCCGTCAAGACCAATCCACCCGTTGCAGCAATATCTAGCACTTTAGGGTTAACCGTCGATGAAACCTGCATAAAATTAAGGTTCAGGTTGATGCGGCTGTGACGGTAGAGCTCCGGAAGTTGCGCTGGATCCAATAACCCCTGGTAATGTGCTGCTGTCACCCCAGGTACATTTAGCCACTCCTCATCCCCCCAAAGTTGAATCGTAACTCCATCTTTAACCAGTCGCTCAATAGCTGCAATACGAAAGGCCCCTGTCACCGCCATAGCTAGTATATAGCGTAGATAATAGGCATGGGCCGGATGCTTGCTAGCGATAACATCTATGATCGCGCCCCATTCATTTTCATGGCGTGACAAATAGTCATGGAGTTTGATATAGCTGCGGAACCCCTCCAGTTCTTTACCCAAGTAGCGAGGAGTATGTCCTAGAGCCTGCAGCGTTGTCCCCAGAAACTTCAAGTTGGCATGTAAGGCTCCTAAGCGGCTTTGCCCGACAAATGAGACTAAAATCGTGGGCTGCGGTAGCGGCAGCAAGCCTGCTTCGACAAAAGGAGAACGGGCTCCCGGCGGCAACCAGGTCGACCCTTGTGGCAACAGGGTTAACAAATCTCGAGCAAAGGCCAGCGATTGAGCGGCCCCATGAGGAAAGAGCAAATCACAGTGTGTTGCCAGATTAGGCACATCCCACCACCAAAAGGCAACCTGACCTGGCAGGTAGGCTTCAGGTTGGGACGGTTCCAGCGGATATTCCGTCTCAAATAATGCCCGATTGCGACTCATCACCAAAGCACTAGGCTGACTTACCAGACCCCGTAAAGCCTCTTGCCTCTGCTCTTGACTCCACATGCCGCTACGGTCGGGCACGCGCAATAGTTGTGTCTTCAGGCCCAAACGACTAAAACACAAGGCAAGATCATCAAAAATGGCACAGCAGGGACTGATGACCGTGACTTCAAAGGACGGGACAGCAAGGCTGGTTCCTTTACGAGGAGTTTCCCTCAAGATTGCTTGATGTAAAGCCTCCTGCAGCGAGCGGTAAACCTCAGCGTGAGCTGCCGTGGTTGTCGTCGACAGCCAGTGTATAGCTCCTTTCCGAGGACGGCATTTATCTATCAGGGTTGACAGGCATTCACGTAATGAAATTTCTTGCGTGACCGCTGAATGACATGCCAGCAGTTGCCAGACCAATCGACCTGACAGCAGTGCCTCACTGACATCGATCACCGATAATACAGCGACCAGGGCTGATGCATCACATTCAAGTACCCGTACCTGCACGTGCTCGTTGGCTAGCGCCCAGGCAACTTCATGGCCTTCACCACTCCCCTGCACCAGCAAAAGGTCTCCATCTGAATAATTTTCCTTGACCGCATCATCCTTAAGACTGCAATCAATTGCTGGTTGCTTTTTATTGACAGGGAGGCCAGACAAACATGCAGCAGTTCTGGCATCTACCAGTTCAAGTGCGCTGAAATTCCTAGCATAAATGGACAATAACCGGCTCTGCGCAACGATAACTCACCTCACTGTTATACTCATCAGAAACTTATTCAACATCATGAAACTTCAATGGAATAAGATCTTCCAGACGATTTGCTGCCAGTAAGCCACGCGTTATAGCTTGTATTTGTTGTCCATCCACGAGTTCAAGATGCTGCTCTACCCATGACGGCAGTTCACCAAACTTCTGTGTCAAAAGGCTGATCAGTATAGCCCTTTCTCCTTCAAGGCGACCTTCATTTCTACCTTCCACACGCCCTATTACTTTTCCTTGTTCTATTCCTCGTTCTATTCCTTGTTCTAGCAACTCTGCCTTCCAACGTCCAGCCCGTTCTGCCAGCATGATCTGCCCTCCTCCTTCCAATGCCAATTCCAGTAAACCCGCGGGCAATTCTGCGCGCTGTACCGTGGTGGTCAGCCATGTCGCCAGATCTCGCCTTAAACCCTGACCCTCTTCTCCTTGCAGCCATGATCCCAGCAACGCAGCACGCTGTATCACCTGCTCTGCAGCCTCGGCCAAGTCGGCATGCAGTATACCTGCTACCAGATTATGGCGCTCATAGCTTAAGGTTTCCAGTAATGTCGGATCACAACGCCCCTCATCAACAACCAGAAGCTGCAACTGTGGTTGCCAACGTTCCAGCGAGGATGTTGCGGGATGACCACGCATACCTCTCACACTGCATGCCGCTGTCCAAGGACGTTCGCCATTATAAAAGTGGGGTATTCAGCTAATTACGGTAATGCTATAATTATGCAATGGAATCAAAGTATACATCCTTTCAACGCAAGACTCCCAAAGCTGGGGTTGATTACCCGCGCAACTACGCAGAGTTTATGGCGTGGTTTTCGGATGCTGCTGCTTGCCTCGACTACCTTGACTGGATTCGATGGAAGGACGGCTTTAAATGCCCGTCGTGTCGCGGTGCT
>JABEVH010000156.1 GCA_013043915.1 Pseudomonadales bacterium | reverse complement strand
GGACACCATATAACCTGGTACTTGCAGGAGTAAACCACATTCAGGTTGCTCTTGTATTTTATGGTGTAATCGATCATACAAAACATTATATTGCTACGTCCTGTATATTGCAAGTGAAATCTAAGTCAACATCAAATTCCCGCTTTCCTCCCCATGGCTAAAGCGTGGGGATTCTCGCGGTCGTTGGGTTGATGACAGCAGGCTAGGCTTGATCTGTGTAGATGTCTGTGGCTTTTGGATTGTTATGCTGATATTGACATAAAATATCGTTACAAACATGGTGTTGCGAATGCAATATGGCTCCCCGAGCTGGACTCGAACCAGCGACCCAATGATTAACAGTCATTTGCTCTACCAACTGAGCTATCGGGGAATGGCGACAGCGGACGCGAATAATAAGGTTTGAAAGGCTTAGGGTCAAGCTCTCCGAAAGCCTTTTTGACAAATCATTCGTTGGGCTTGTCCTTGGTTTGCGCCACCATCTGGTAGTGCTTTCCCGAGGGAGTCTGACAGTCACCGAGAGCTCGGTGACCCTGGAATAAAAATTGACAACTGATACGGCTGCCATCATCAGACGACATGGCAGCTCGAGCACTGTTCATGGAGACATCGACCATGGAATTCATTATCGGAGGAAAACCAAAAAATGGGTCTGGTGGAGAGGATGTTACGGCTGTGCCATGACTGACGATGTAGAATCCATGGTAATCTCGACCATCAATAGTGGCTTGTATAGTGCCATGGCGAGGGTCCATGGTGCCTGATCCGGTGGCGTTATCTTTGCCGTAGAGAGCAAAGGGAATGGGGGTAATGGCACAGCCTGATAGGATTAAAATTCCACTCAGACAGCTTAGGGCCAGAAATTGTCGTTGGTTCATCAGTTAAGCCCTCGGGTGTTTAGGCAGTTATGGAGTTTACCCATAAATCGCATTTAAATCCTGTGAACAGTAATTAAGAGCAGATATCTGTTTATCCATCAAATCTTCACATAGCATGCATGTTCAAGCAAGGTGACATGCTTACCATGCTCGGTTATATCAGGGCGGTTTAAATTTTGATATGAATCGTTTTGTTCAATCTGGATCTTTGAAGGAGTCATGTATGACGCACGAGGAAATTGCACGCCAACAGGCCGAATTGCTGGCTGATGAGGCACGTTACTGTTCGTTTGGCGATACGGTGCATTATGTGAATCCGCCCAAGATTTTTGAGAGCTGCCATGGCAGCTATCTTTATGATGCGTATGGCGTTTCCTACCTCGATCTGCAAATGTGGTATTCAGCCGTCAATTTTGGCTATGGCAACGAGCGTTTAAATCAGGTACTCAAAAATCAACTTGATGTATTACCTCAAGTGGCCAGTCAGTACCTGCATCCTACCAAGATTCAGCTGGCCAAGACCCTGGCTCAGGGTATGAAGTCGAAGTTTGGCCTTGATGGACGTATCCATTTCAATGTGGGCGGTTCCCAGTCGATTGAAGACTCCCTGAAAATTGTGCGTAACGCCAAAGGTGGCAAAAGCCTGATGTTCGCTTTTGAGGGTGGATATCATGGCCGTACGTTGGGGGCATCATCGATTACCTCGAGCTACCGTTATCGTCGCCGTTTTGGGCATTTTGGGGATCGGGCTCAGTTCATTCCTTTTCCCTATCCTTTCCGCCGTCCCAAGGGACTGACCGCGGAAGAATATGGTGAGAAATGCGTACGTGAATTCGCCCGCTTGTTTGAGACAGAATATAACGGTGTTTGGGACCCCAAAGTAGGTCAATCGGAATATGCGGCTTTTTACATTGAGCCTATTCAGGGGACCGGTGGTTATGTAATTCCCCCCAAGAACTTTTTTACGGGCCTGAAAAAAGTCCTCGATGACCATGGGATATTGCTGGTGGTTGATGAAATTCAGATGGGCTTTTATCGCACAGGCAAGTTGTGGTCGATTGAGCATTTTGGGGTGACCCCTGATGTGTTGGTTTTTGCCAAGGCCTTGACCAATGGACTTAATCCTTTAGGTGGATTATGGGCGCGGGAAGAACTGATCAATCCGGATATTTTCCCGCCAGGATCCACGCACTCGACGTTTGCTTCCAATCCTCTGGGAACAGCCTTGGGGCTTGAGGTTATGAAAATGACCGCAGAAGAGGACTTTGAAGGTCGGGTGATGAAGGCTGGGGCACATTTCCTCGAAGGCTTGAAGGACTTACAGCGTCGACATCGTGAAATCGGTGATGTTGATGGACTAGGGTTGGCTTTGCGTGCTGAAATTTGCACGGATGATGGTTTTACACCTAATCGTGAGTTGCTCGACAAGATGGTTCACATCGGCTTGTCAGGTGATCTGGATTGGAAGGGTAAGAAGATGGGTCTGGTACTTGATGTAGGTGGTTATTACAAAAATGTGATTACCCTGGCTCCATCCCTGATGATTAGTGCTGAAGAAATTGATCAGGCACTGAGCTTGCTGGATCAACTTATGACTCGTGCCAAACGAGCCTAAGTTTGTAGGGTCAGGGTCAATCTTAGGCATTGACCCTGACGTTCTCGAGGCTTCTTCCTGAAGTTTTTGTGTTGAGGGGGAGGGCTTTATAATCCTGGCGGGGAAACTCTTTTACAAGTCAGTGCCTCATTTGTTGTGTAGTCGCGCTATAATGCAATGCAGTATTGTCTGGAGTAATCCGTTTGAGCAGTTCCTCCGATACCCGAGTTCTGTCGGGCATGCGACCAACCGGTCGGTTACATCTCGGTCATTATCATGGCGTCTTGAAAAACTGGGTGCGGTTACAGCACGAATATGAGTGTTTTTTCTTCGTGGCTGACTGGCATGCGTTGACTACCCATTACGAAGATGTGCGCATCATTGAGCAAAGCGTATGGGATATGCTGGTAGACTGGCTGGCAGCCGGTGTGGATCCTGCGCATGCAACTTTGTTCGTGCAGTCGCGCATGCCTCAGCATGCTGAATTACATTTGCTGTTATCGATGATGACCCCGCTGGGGTGGCTGGAACGTGTACCGACCTACAAGGATCAGCAGGATAAATTGCGTGAGAAGGATCTGGCAACGTATGGATTCTTGGGTTACCCATTACTACAGTCAGCCGATATTTTGTTATACCGTGCGGGTCATGTGCCTGTAGGCGCTGATCAGGTAGCCCATGTCGAACTGACGCGTGAAGTAGCTCGTCGTTTTAATCACCTGTATGGACGTGAACCTGGCTTTGCTGAAGCTGTTGAGTCCGCGGTATTAAAAATGGGCAAAAAGAATGCCCGGCTCTATACTGAATTACGCAAGCGTTATCAGGAGCTAGGTGATGAAGATGCCTTGGCCACGGCGCAAGCTCTGGTAAGGGATCAACAAAACATCACCTTAGGTGATAAAGAAAGGTTATTAGGATCCTTGGAAGGTTCAGGCAAGATTATATTACCTGAACCGCAGCCCTTGCTGACCCCAGCTGCGCGCATGCCGGGTCTGGATGGCCAGAAGATGTCCAAATCCTACCATAACACCATTACCTTGCGGGAAGAGCCTGATGAGGTGGCGCGCAAGATTAGAGTTATGCCCACCGATCCTGCTCGGGTGCGTCTCAGTGACCCGGGGGATCCGGATAAATGCCCGGTGTGGGCTTTGCATGAGATTTATAGTGATGCCTCGACTCAGGACTGGGTACAACATGGATGTCGTTCTGCGGGGATGGGTTGTCTTGAATGCAAAAAACCCGGGATTGATGCGGTGAATGCAGAGTTAGCACCCATGCTTGAACGTGCAGCTGTTCTGGAAGCTAATCCGGATATGTTG
>JABEVH010000155.1 GCA_013043915.1 Pseudomonadales bacterium | reverse complement strand
TGGTAAGTCGTGTGGATGGCAACATCCACACGCTCTGGTCGTTGACCCGAGAAACCCCAGCTACAACGCTTTTGGGCGTTTAGCTGCGGGAGCTTTCATTTCGTGTTATATCAGGGATGATGGCCATGATACGATCCGTGGGCAGGGTAAGGGGCAGAACTTAGGATGATTCAAGTGAATTCAGATACAGATAAATTACCCGATCCCCAGGCCATGCAGACCTTGTTTGAGTTGGTCTGGTCGCTAGGGTCGGAGAGTCGTTCTTTTGCACGTACTGAAATTCTTTTGCACGCTATGGCGCTGTTTAATCAGAAAGGCTTTCAACAAGCCTCGGTACAGGATGTGCTAAATGCAGCGGGCATTTCACGTCGTACCTTTTACAAATATTTTTCCAATAAGAGTGATGTGCTGGTCAGCATTTATGATCTTGCTTTAAACATTATGCAAACCCGACTGGATCATGAATTGCCATCGACTGAACAGGTCAGTGAACTGGCTGCGGTGTTGGTGAAAGTCTATTTTGATTATCCTATGAGCGTTGGACCTGTTATCGGATTCATGATTGAAGAGGCGATGCGTTCAGATTCTCCCTTAAATGCCCTGCGCCTCGCAGGTGAGGCCAAGATTGTACTGAGCTTACAGCGAGAACTGAGACGCTTGCAGGGGCAGGCACCTTCGGTTTGGACTCTCAAGTCGTTGATATGGAGTTTGCAGCTGGCCACCCTTGAGCTTTTTCAGACTCAACGTATGCTCCCGGAAGATGTCGCTATGGCCATGCAAGGCATGCAGGAATTAGCGGGGGTTATGTTATATGAGCATCGATGACATCAAACAGGGTACCTATCGTCACTTCAAAGGTGGTTTTTACGAGGTCTTAGGTACGGTCAGACACTCCGAAACGGAAGAGTGGATGGTTCTCTACCGTCCCGTCAGTGGTGACAGTGGGCTTTGGGTTCGACCTGTATCTATGTTTATCGAGGAAGTTTCATCAGGAGTGCCTAGATTTGCCAAGTGCTCTGAAACACAGCTTAAATCTTAGCGAGATGAAGAGTCTATCCTGTCAGGATAGACTCTTACGATGCTCCTCAAGCAGCTCGGTATAGCGCTGGAGGGGTAACCTAGGACCAAACTGGCAGACGACTTCTGAACTGGCGCGGCTGGCCAGAAGACCTGCTTCAAGGGGAGGCATGCCTTGGCAGCGACCGAAAAGATAGCAACCGGCAAACATGTCTCCGGCTCCATTGGTATCAACTGGAGCGACGACAAAAGCGGGAATATTGACGATTTGGCCCTGATGGTAAACAAGAGCGCCTTCGCTGCCGCGTGTTATGACGATCTCCTGGCTATGATGGCTGAGCTGCTGCAGTGCAGATTCGAGATCGCTACAGCCGCTTAAGCCCAAGGCTTCTTCCTGATTGCAAAAAATAAGATCAACCCCGTCACCTATCATGCTTAACAAAGCCTCACGAAAGTAGGTGACCATGGAGGGGTCGGAACAGGTCAGCGCAATTTTTACTCCGGATTCACGCGCCAGCTTTCGGGCATGGATCACGGCCTGCCTTGCACTGTCAGAGGGGGCGAGATAGCCTTCAATATAAAGCCATTGTGCGGCCTGCAAGGCATCTACAACGACATCTTCTTCAGAAACATCTGCAGTGATGCCTAAATGGGTATGCATGGTGCGTTCTGCATCCTCGGTTACCATGACTAAACAGGTGCCTGTGTGACCTTCAGGGCGTTGCTGGTTCAAATTGCTGCAAACACCCGCTGCCTGCAAATCAGCCGCATAAAAATCGCCATGAGCATCAGCTGCTATGCGGCAGGCGTAAAAGGAACGCCCCCCCAGGGCAGCAACAGCTATGATGGAATTGGCGGCTGAACCACCGCTTGCTTGCTTGATGCAGCCAAACTCATGGTCTAGGGCTTGAAGCAGTTGATGACGTTGGGTCTCATTGATCAAGGTCATCATGCCTTTTTGGATGCCATGTTCGACCAAAAAAGCATCACTGACCCGATATTCCCGGTCAACCAAGGCGTTACCCAAAGCATAAACATCAAAGGTGGACATGTTGCGAACCTGCCAGCAAGATTGAATGTTGAGTTTAACACTCTGGGCAGGGACGTGCGACAATGATAGGCATGAAGAACAAGTGAGGATTTAGAGCGTGTTAGGTGGTCGATAAATTTTTAAAAGCTAAAGAGCAAGGTTGGCTGGTTCTCGTGCTCATCCCTTTACTGCTGATGGTCGTCATGTTGGGGGGCTTGGGTGTCTATTTGTGGCACGTAGATGCTGTCGTTAGGGCTAAGTTTGAAGGACAACGCTGGGCCTTGCCGGCTAAGGTCTATGCTCGCCCCATGGAGTTGTATGTTGGATCCGAGTTGACTCAGCAGGATGTACTCGGCGAATTACATCGCTTGCATTACCAGCCAGGAACAGCTGCAACACCAGGAACCTATGTCTCGTCTGCAAACCAGGTAATCATCCATCTGCGCGGTTTTCTCTTTCCGGATGAACAGGTGCCTGAACAGGTATTGCGGGTTCAATGGGGTTCAGCAGGTATTGCTAGTCTGGCTAGCACCGTCCCTGATCAGACACTGGTGCGTATAGATCCCATGATTATCGGTGGTATTTATCCGCAGCAAAATGAAGACCGTATCCTCATGCAGCTGAAAGATGCTCCTGAGGGGCTCGTTCCCGCTTTACTCGCTACGGAGGACCGCAATTTTTATCATCACCATGGTGTTTCCCTGCGCGGCACTTTGCGAGCCGTGACCGTTGATTTATTGCATGGGCAGTTAAGGCAGGGTGGTAGTACGTTGACCCAACAGCTGGTCAAAAATTTTTATCTCAGTGATGAGCGAACGCTTCGTCGCAAATTGCAAGAAATGGCCATGGCCTTATTGCTTGAGCTGCATTACAGCAAGCATGAAATCCTGCAAACCTATCTTAATGAGGTAAGCCTGGGTCAGGCCGGCCGGCATTCCATTCATGGTTTTGGATTGGCAGCCCAGTACTATTTTGGGCAGCCCATACAAGATCTTAATCTGCCGCAGATAGCCTTGCTGGTGGGGATGGTGAAAGGTCCTTCGCATTATGATCCACGGTTGCATCCTCATGCAGCTTGGTTAAGGCGTAATACGGTATTGGCGAATTGCTCAATGAGCATGTCATCAGCCGTTCCCAGTATGTGGCTTATGTACATCTACCGATCAGCGTGATTCGTCACCCCAATGCCAGCGGCACATGGTACCCCGCTTTTATGGATGTGGTCCGGCGTC
>JABEVH010000003.1 GCA_013043915.1 Pseudomonadales bacterium | reverse complement strand
GTGGCGCACATCATGATCGTGATGTGAACGCCGCCAAGAACATTCTCCAGCGCGGACATGCGCTGCTAGCTGTAGGAATCCCCGTCCTTTAGGGCGGGGGAGGATGTCAATAATTGGAATGAGGTGGAACATGGCGGTCAGACTTCCCGGACGTCTGCGCAGGGTACAAGATTATGTAAGCAACGCCATTGACCGCCGGCGTCATCCTGAACGATTTGTGCAACATAGCAGTACACCCTATGTTGAAGTTTTTCGGGACGGCATCATGTCAGTTCGCCATTACCTGCCCTTGCAGGAAGCATCCTTGTATATCGAGGGTCAGCATTACCAGGTTCAGTCTACGCCTTATCAACGTCCTTTGGTGTTGGTGCCACCCCTGGGCGTGTTTGCATGGATTTTTGATCTTATGATCGAGCGCTCCCTGGTGCGATATTTTCTGGCGCATGGTTTTGATGTTTACCTGATCGATTGGGGTAACCCCAAGGACCCTCCGTATACCCATCTAACCCTGGAAGATTATGTAATTCGCTGGTTTCCGATGGCTATGTCGGCTATTCGCCAGCATAGTGGCGAAGCTGAAGTGTCATTGATGGGGTATTGCATGGGAGGATTGTTATCCATGCTTTATCTGGGCGCAGAAAAAGATCAGCAGGTTATGAATCTGGTCACGATAGCCAGTCCTGTGGATACCCACAAAATGGGTGTGGCTGGACGTTTCTCGGCCGCCATGGAACTGCCGACGCAACTGGTTCGTCGCTACACGGGCTTTCGACTTGATCAGATCAATCCCCAGCGTTTCCATGTGCCAGGCAAGTGGGTGTCCATAGCTTTTAAATTGAGCAGCCCGTTGTCTCCTCTGACCAGTTATCTGGATATGTTGCGTAATCTTGGTGATACCGAGTACATGATTAGCTATATGTCGATGAATGCCTGGTTTAACAACATGGCAGATTACCCTGGCGGTACGGTACTGGAACTGGTACGTAAACTGGGTTTGTATAACCGTCTGGCTAAGGGGCAGATTCGTATTGGCAATAAGTTGGCAGATTTTAAAGAAATTCACTGTGACCTTCTCGCTTTTGCCGGAGCCAGTGATGCGATAGTTCCCATGGCAGCGGCTTATCGCATCATGGATGTGGTCAGTTCACGGGATAAACGTTTTCATCTGGTGCCTGGGGGTCATGCAGGTGTATTTACAGGAGCGCGAGCTGTTTCGACGACATGGGCTATCAGTGCCGAGTGGCTAGCTCAGCGCTCAGGGCCTTGGCGAGCATGCAAGATTGTCTGATATAGAATTTTTAAACCCGACATGGCCAGCACCTGCTGTTATCCAGGCGCGGGTCACGACACGACAGGGTGGCATCAGTATGGGTGATTATGCCAGTCTGAATCTGGCTTCTCATGTGGGTGATCATCCGGAGGCTGTTCGGGAAAATCGTCGACGACTGTCTGAGTCCTTGGGACTGCCACAGCCACCGCTATGGATCTGCCAGGTTCATGGGGTTCGGGTAGTGGATGCAGGACAGCCTGTATCCTCGCTGGAGGCAGATGCGGTGTATGCCAATCAGCCCAACCAGATCTGTGCCGTACTGACAGCGGATTGCCTACCCTTGCTCATTTGCGACCGGCAAGGTAAAGAGGTGGCTGCGATACATGCAGGCTGGCGTGGTTTGGCGGCCGGGGTGATCGAAGCGGCCTTGCAAAGATTTCATGCTCAGCCAGATGACCTGTTGGTGTGGCTAGGACCGGCCATAGGGCCTAAAGTTTTTGAGGTGGGTGAGGAGGTGCGTGATGTGTTTGTACGGCATCATGATGCTGCTGTCGCCTGTTTTTCTCCAACCCGGCCCGGACATTACCTTGCTGATCTTTATGCATTAGCTCGCTTGCGCTTATCGTTGCTGGGCATAGCAGGGATTTATGGTGGTGATTTTTGCACCTATACTGAGGCTGATCGTTTCTTTTCTTACAGAAGAAATTCCGCTACGGGACGAATGGCTACATTAATCTGGATGGCTTACTGATGGAAGTGGCGGTGGTTTTTCATAGCCGTTTTGGCCATACACAAAAATTAGCCGAATCGATAGCGCATGGGGTTAGCGGAGAAGGGGTCAGCTGTTATCTGGCATCGGTTGATGACCTGGATTGGGATAGGTTAGACCGTGCAGCAGGCATGATTTTGGGCGCACCCACTTACATGGGTAGCGCATCGGCTGAGTTTAAGTCCTTTATGGATGCTACCTCGTTGCGCTGGCTGAATCAGGCATGGCGCGATAAAGTGGCTGCCGGTTTCACCAACTCCTACGGGATGAGTGGTGATAAGTTGAATGTACTGATACAACTGGCTGTCTTTGCTACGCAGCATGGCATGTTATGGGTCGGACAGACGGAGATGAACCAATCCTCGGAGAGCACGTCCCTTAATCGTTTGGGTAGTCACTTAGGGTTGATGGCGCAGTCGGACAATGCTCCTGCGCATCAAACGCCCCCTTCTGGAGATTTACAAACGGCGGTATGTTTTGGTGCGCGTGTCGCCAAGATTACTCGTCAGTTTTATCGGTGATGATTGGACAGGTTGTTTTCCTTTGCTTGAAATAAGGCTGTGTACCCCCGATTAACTCTATAACAGTCATGATCGGGGAAGACTCATGCGTATGGAAAAAATGACCAGTAGCCTGCAGCAGGCATTAGCGGATGCACAGTCTCTGGCCGTGCAACATGACCAGCAATTTATGGAGCCGCAGCATCTTCTTTTGGCCTTATTACGTCAGGAAGGGGGCAGTGCTCGCCCTTTATTACAGCGGTGTCAGGTTAATCAGCGTTCCTTGGAGCAGTCTCTGGAAGAATCGCTGAAGAGATTGCCTCAGGTGAGTCAGTCTGGCGGAGATGTACAGGTATCCAATGAGTTGGCCAGACTGCTTAATCGTGCTGAAAAGTTGTCGATGCAACACAAAGACCAGTACGTTGCCAGTGAGATGGTGTTATTGTCCATGCTGGAAAGTGGCGAAGTTGCCCGCTTACTGAATGCTGCTGGTGTCTCCCAGACTAAACTCGAGCAGGCGGTGCGAGAGGTAAGAGCCGGCGAGCGTGTCGAGGATGCTGATGCAGAAAACCAGCGACAATCTCTGGATAAATACTGTATTGATCTGACCCAGAGAGCGGAAGCGGGTAAGTTGGATCCGGTCATCGGTCGTGACGATGAAATACGCCGTACCATTCAGGTTCTACAAAGACGCACGAAAAACAATCCTGTTCTGATAGGTGAGCCGGGTGTGGGTAAGACTGCTATCGTTGAAGGCTTGGCGCAACGCATCATCAATGGTGAAGTGCCTGAAGGTTTACGTAATAAACGGGTACTGGCTTTGGATATGGGGGCCTTGATCGCGGGAGCAAAATTTCGTGGTGAATTTGAAGAGCGTCTAAAAGCAGTCCTCAAGGATCTTTCCAAGGAAGAAGGCCGGGTGATCCTGTTCATCGATGAAATTCATACCATGGTCGGTGCAGGTAAAGCTGAAGGCGCTATGGACGCGGGTAATATGCTTAAACCTGCATTGGCGCGTGGTGAACTGCACTGTGTGGGTGCCACCACACTTGATGAATATCGCCAGTACATTGAAAAAGATCCTGCCCTGGAGCGCCGTTTTCAGAAAGTATTGGTGGATCAGCCGAGTGTTGAAGACACTATCGCTATCCTGCGAGGACTCAAGGAACGTTATGAAATTCATCATGGGGTGGATATTACCGATCCAGCCATTATTGCAGCGGCGCGTTTGTCGCAGCGTTATATTACCGATCGCCAGCTGCCGGATAAGGCCATTGACCTGATTGATGAAGCTGCATCCAGAATACGTATGGAGATGGACTCCAAACCTGAGTCTATGGATAAACTGGATAGACGCTTAATTCAGTTAAAAATGGAACGAGAGGCATTACGTCATGAGGCTGATACAGCCTCACAAACGCGTATGCAGAAACTAGAGGAAGAAATCGGTCGGTTGGAGCGGGAATACGCTGATCTTGAAGAAATATGGAAGGCAGAGAAATCCAGCCTGCGCGGTGCTCAACAAATCAAGGAGGATCTGGAGAAGGCGCGCAACGATTTTGAAACAGCGCGCCGCTCTGGTGATCTTGAACGTATGTCACGACTGCAATATGCCACCATTCCTGAGCTGGAGAAGCAACTGGCACAGGCCGGTACAAGGGAGAACATCCCCGGTCAGTTCAGGTTATTACGTAACCGGGTTACGGATGAAGAAGTGGCAGAAGTGGTTAGTGCAGCTACAGGTATTCCGGTTAGCCGCATGCTGGAAGGCGAACGAGAAAAATTGTTGCGCATGGAAGATGCTTTGCATGCTCAGGTCATAGGACAGGATGAAGCAGTTACCGCCGTAGCGAATGCAGTACGCCGCTCTCGGGCCGGACTGGCTGATCCGCAGCGCCCTAATGGTTCCTTCCTGTTTCTTGGGCCAACGGGTGTGGGCAAGACGGAGTTGTGCAAGTCACTGGCGCGGTTTTTATTTGATAGTGAAGAGGCTTTGCTGCGTATAGACATGTCTGAGTTTATGGAAAAACATAGCGTAGCACGACTGATTGGAGCCCCTCCCGGCTATGTGGGATATGAAGAGGGGGGCTATTTAACTGAGGCGGTCAGGCGTCGTCCTTATGCTGTGGTTTTGCTGGATGAAGTGGAAAAAGCGCATTCTGATGTTTTCAATATCTTGCTGCAGGTTCTGGATGATGGCCGTTTAACCGATGGACAGGGGCGTACGGTAGATTTTCGCAATACGGTGATTGTCATGACCTCAAATTTGGGCTCAGATTTGATACAGTCCATGGCGACAGATACCAGTGTGGAGCATCAGACAAATTTGCAGTTGGCGGTTATGCAACTGGTGGCTCAGCATTTTCGGCCTGAATTTATCAATCGTATTGATGAAACCGTCGTGTTTCATCCGCTGAGCCGTGAACAGCTGAAGGGAATCGCTACGATACAGTTGCAACGGCTAAGGAGCCGCCTGGAGGAAAGGGAACTGCATCTGGATGTCAGTGACGATGCGCTCATGCTGCTGTGTGCGCTGGGGTATGACCCGATCTACGGAGCCAGACCGCTCAAGCGTGCTATACAGACGACCATGGAGAATCCCTTGGCCACGCGCTTGCTGGAGGGTGATTTTGCTTCCGGGGATACGATTGTGGTGAATGAAGAGCACGGAGAGCTGGTGTTTAGCCGCAAGCTTTTGCATTGAAAAAGCTTGCGGTTAATGAGTTAAGGATGGTTGGCTGAGGTCGGGGAGGGGCCGGAGGGACCTAGTTTAACGATCAGGTCATTGCTCGCCTCCTGAAGGGCAGTTTGCATCATCGTTCTAACGCTATCCGTATTGATCGATGAGCTGCGCGCGTCTTGCGACTGTTGATCTTCGGCGCTGTACTCGCCGCTGGCTAAGATGCGAAAATCGTGCGTACTCACGGCCTTGACCAGCACATGCAGGAAGTAATGCTGCGCTGTGGTATCAACGCCGTAGCCATGAAAGTCTGAGGACCTGACACCCAGATCTTCGACTGTGCCATAAATCAGGACATCGACTTTTCTGGCTTTGACGACATCGGCAAGTTGCTTGATATCGAGACGAGCCCCGGTTTCTGTGCGCAAAGCATCGCGGTTAAGTATCGTCCAGCCTGGAAATTGTGCCAAGTCATTGGTCAACATGTCAGCGCCCAAGACTGTGGCTCGCCCCTGACGAGTATCGAGCACTTCGTGATCCAAGAGGCCATAGTGCTGACGTTCATCGTCACTCATTTGTTGCCAGTTATTATTCTGCTCCATCACACGGGGACTGACGGCGCCAGGGGCCATTCCTACTTGCGGAGCGACGGCGACAGGCGGCAGGTTAGGTGGAGGCAAAAACCTTAAGGCTAGCTGGTCCGTGGTTGTAAAATCCAGCACCAGCAAGCGCGGGCCCACCGCAGCGGGGAACATCGATC
This sequence comes from Pseudomonadales bacterium, assembly GCA_013043915.1. GTDB lineage: Bacteria > Pseudomonadota > Gammaproteobacteria > Pseudomonadales > Moraxellaceae > JABEVH01. Next base: position 7,682 of record JABEVH010000003.1, on the reverse strand, counting down.
CATCCGCTCCTCCGCTGCCGGCATGACCCTGATGGTTATGTACGTTGACGGCCATATGATCTTTGGATGGCGAATGGCTACATCCAGCCAAGGCAGTCAAAAGGATACCTTCGCAGAAAATTCTACCAAATTTCATGGTGGCCCCCATGATTACATTCCAAACCAGGAACGTTTTTGAACTTTACGAATCTGTTTTTCGCTTTCCCAGATCACTTCACCGGTACGTACGTTGGTCATTTTCATGGTGAATTTGTAAAAGACATCGCGAACAGATGAGTTCTGTTTGGTGATATCCATCAAATTGCCATACAACATATATTGAGCACCTATCTGTTGCCCCATGGCGACAGCCTTAGATTCATCCACCATGCCACTGTTATGCTGATAGTCTAGTTGTTTGCGCAGCGCAGCCATGGCGGTCATATCCACAAACCGGAATTGACCTGAATCCAGCAGTTTGGTCATGATGGAGTCCGTAATGGCACTCGTATCAATATGTTCCATGGTCTGGTTTTTGATGGTGTCTACAAATAAGATGGGTCTAACTCCACTGGCTGTCATGCGCTGAATGGGTGGAAATGCCAGCAAGGAATCGACCATATGACTGGCGATCAGTTGCAAGTCTGTGGAACCAAAGTCGGTATTGACAGTTTCTACGCCATTGGCATCCCCATATTGTACTTGGTTTGCACAGCCACCCAGGCACATGGCGGCGATGATTGAACATGCTATGACGGTGCGTTTGATGAACATCTGTTTATCTCCAGAATATGCGAGGATCAGTCAGCTTTGCGTACGGTAATATTGAATATCTGGGCATCTGCATTAGGGGCCGTGGATTGCACCGGTAATTGCTCTTTGCCATGCAACCGTACAGGTGTCCAGGGTTGTGAGCCTGGATTTACCACAAAACCGCTACTGTCTTCCCAGCTAATTTTATATTGAATCGATTTGCTGAAGTGCGAGTGGTTGATCAGCATAGCTTGCACGCGTGGTAAGCCTTCACTGCGATCAACGACGATGCTTTTCACGCCGACCACAGACATCATGGCAGGATCGTCATAGTGAATATGTGATGCATATTTTTGCGTACTGAAATCAACTCCAGCATTGAGCCCGGAGGTACATGCAGCCAGCATGAGTATCATGCTTACAGCTATCATCATGCCTATTTTTTTCACAGTCTAACTCCGTTCGTTCACAGGGAATATTGGCTAATGGATCGGCGACCACCAGCATCTAGCACTTGCAGGATAGTGGTATGGCCTGCGCGTACAGGAACCTGAGTAGCGACCCCCGCTATCTGAACCGTATGTAACCCTGCAGCGGCCCACACTCGACTCACTTGGGCACTGGCAGGTAACGTGGTCCAGCTTCTTAAATCGGCCTGTTCTGATACAAGATTGTAGATCATACCTGCGATAGAGCCCAAGCTGCCAGCCTGATTGCTTAACTCCCGTTGCATTTTTTGTTTACTTAATAAACGTAACCATTGTCGAGCCAGCAAAGCGGGTAGATGTCCTTTCAGGGAACTGACGGCCAATGCAGAAACATCTACAATAGGTGAGGCGATATAAGATTGATCGTCGACGACAAAGTCAATCTGTTGCGGTAGAGGAAATGGTCCGCTGTAATAAGGGACTGCAATAAAGTTCGTTGTGTTATTGGTGATAATGGGCAGCTTAATCTCTGTTTTTTCAGGGACAAAGCCCTGTTCAAAAAGTATAACCAGACTGCCATATTGTGGAGCGGGTATCAGGTTTTTAACTTGAGCTGCATCATGGGCGACTTCAGACATGCCCAAGATGCTGCCCAATCGTAATACATCCAGCCTGACCGCGTCATTGTCCGGCCAGATTTCTAAGGCCTTTTTGTCATCGATATAGGCATCATTAAGCTGGCCTTCGGCTTCATAAATCAAGGCTGAAACATAGAAGCAATAGGCGTTTTGGAAAGCGTTTTTGACGCGACCAGCCGCCATGTTCATGCCGCTAAAATAATTATTAAAACTGGCTGGGTTAAATCCTTGCCGGCGTGCTTTATTTTCGGCGGCATAAACTTGATTGTCATGAGCAAGCAGGGCTTGCCGCTGTATGAACTCAGCCTGTCTAACTTCGACCAGGGCATCTTGAGGCCTGCCTTGGCTCAGATAGTTTAAGGCTTGGTACTGATGCACAAAAACCTTTTCGTAAATTTCCCCTTCATAGGGCAGAGCATTGTCATTAGTGAGCAGGCTGGCGCCTTCAGCAGCGGATTCACTTAAAGAAACTCGCGCGCGTTGATCGAGTTGCTCCCATCGGGCAATGACGTCTGCAAAGTCAGTCAGGCTGCTGGCAGTATCATGCGCCAGCATGTCGATACGGCCTCTTTCCATGAGATAGAGAATGCCATCGGCATCATGTCGCTTTTTATCAAGTAAAGCCTGTGCTTCAGGATAATTGCCTGACCTAATGTCATTGCGCCAAGTGCGAGCTTGCTGGGGGTAGGGGTCAAAAACACTGGTTATGGCGCAGGCGGCCAATAAGGTGGTCAACAGCAAGATAAGAAGGTATCGCAACACCACACTGAATCTCATGCCTACAATCCTACGACCAGTCACAACGGAGTCATCGACACATGGTAGCAGGTTATGATGAATGGAGGTATGAACTCGAGTTAAGGCAGTAACAGTTGATTATACAATTGCATAAGTCGATCACTCATCGCAGAGAGGGTCAGGGGCTCCACGCGTCTTCGCGCTTCCTGTCCCCAGATTTGCCGAAGAGAGGGATCACACAATTGGCGCCAGTTGGCGACAAGACTGGTGAGGTCACGGGCGGGGCTTACCAGGCCGGCGCCATTGCGAATCAACTCAGCCCCACCACAAGTCTCACTGGTGAGTATAGGGAGTCCTGAGGCCATCGCCTCCAGAATTACGTTAGGAAAGGGGTCATAGAGGGTTGGTAATACAAAGGCATCAGCCATGCCATACAGGGCAGGTAAATCCTGTCGCACCCCAAAAAAATGGCAACGATGGTGGACGTCCAGTCGCCGTGCAAGCTGCTCATACCGGCTTCCATGACTATCTCTGCCGACAATAGCCAAATGAACATCCAGAGGTAGCTGAGCCAGGGCTTTTAGGGTAGTGGCCAGGTTCTTGCGTTCAAATCCTGAGCCTACAAACAAAAAAAGATGAGCAGCCTGAGGAATGGCCAGTTGTTCCCGCAAGATGCTGCGCTGCGCCTTTTGACGCGGGTGGAACAGTTCAGTATCTACGCCGCTGTATATGACATGGAGTTTTTCGGGGGAAACCTGAAAATATTTTATGATCTCCCGTTTGACCATCAGCGAATTACAGATCACTGCTCGCAGCCTGGGGTCCGTAAACATGGCCTGTTCAGCTTGTAGCACATACTTATGGTAGCGGCTATGTTCCTGCCACCAACGAGCCCAGGGCGTCATGGTCTCACGGCGTAAATTTAGCCAGTGCCTATGAACCCCATCACCCGCACGGTAAAGGCTGCACCCCGGAATCCGCTCATGCGATTGAACCAGGTCAAAGGCTTGTTCATTACAGATCGTGGAGGCCGCTTCTGCAAAACCGCGTTCACGCGATATCCGTCCAAAGATGGCAGGATTACAGGTGATGACCTTGAACGGTCCGTCACCTTGCCAGTGCCGTGTAATCAAACTCAGTTCTACGCCTTGGCCAGCCAGGGCACTCAGGGCACGACTGACAAAACGTTCAGCTCCGCCATCAGGACGGTACTGTTGACGAATAAGGGCTATATGAGTCATGAGAGCAACTCAAGTGCTGCTGATAATACCGATGTTCCGGGAATGGCTTCCAGGCAATCGGAACGACGGCTGTCAGCACATCCGGCCAGGCCACAAGGTCGGCACGGAAACTGCTCAGGATCGGCGGTCAGAATACGCCGACGATGCGGAGGCATCCAGGGGCCCCATTCGCGATCACCACTAGGTCCAAAAAGAGTTACGGTTGGTGTGTTTAATGCGGCAGCCATATGCATGGGTGCGGAATCTACACCTATGAACAATCTTGCCTGCGCTATCAGCGCGGCGAGATCAGGTAGACTGAGTTGTCCGGCAAGGTTCAGGCTAGGTGGCATCGTACAACCTTGCAGTATGGCAGCGACCATGGCCATTTCTTCACGATCAGGGCCGGCAGTCAGGACCACAGGCCAGCCTCGCTCTTGCAGTTGGTTGATCAGTTCTGCCATGTGAGCCGTTGGCCAACATTTGAACAGCCATCGCGAGGTAGGGTGTACGACAACAAAAGGGCGGTTCTGCAGGCCATGTGGCGTCAAGTGGGCGAGCACGCGCTGTCGAGACTCATCGGTCAGTTTAAGGATCAATTGCCTTTCTATGGGAGAAGGGTACAACCCTAAAACTCTTAAGGCATCCAGATGTTTTTCCACGGTATGCCTGAGACGTGAAGGTTGGGCGTAATGATGCGAAAAGCTGCCTCGCCACCACCGGCTGTGACGACGACGCACATAATCAGCGGTCACCGCATAACGGGGTCTTAACCAGCGTGCTAGGAAGGCTCCTCGCCAAGATTCAGTGAGGTGCAACATGAGGTCATAGTGGCGCGAATTAAGTGTGCTCAGTAGATGAGTTTCGCCTTGTAACTGCCGTATGAGTCCCTCTTGTCGCCAGCGTCGATCGATGACATGAATGTGGCTGATGTCCGGATGGTTCTCAAGCAGGGGGGAAGTGTCGGCATAGACCAAAACATCGACTTCAAGATGGGGATAATGGCAGCGGAGTATACTGGGCAGGGGTGAAATTAAAAGCACATCGCCGTGGTGCCGCAGTTTTACGATGAGTATTCGCTTCAGTTTAGAGAAATCAATCCCCATAACGGGAACCATCCTGTCGTCGGTAGCGCTCGGATACACCGGGTGGCCTGGTCTTGAATTTGCGGTGCAGCCACATATACTGCGACGGGCTGTATGAAATGGCTTGTTCATAGAACTGGTTGAGGATATGCGCATCCTGAACATCTTCCCCGCATGGGAAGTTGCATGGGGAAGTCAAGCGTACTTGATAGCCAGGGGTGGTTTCATGGCGAACATAGCTGATCAGGATCACGGCAGAATTATTGAGACGGGCCAGGCGGCTGATCGCTGTTACCGTAGCTGCCTGTATGCCAAAGAAGCATGAGAACACGCCATGATCGACGCCATGATCCTGGTCGGGGGCGTACCAGATGATCTTGTTCTGTCGCAGGCGACGTAACAGATGTCTGATGTTTTTACGGTCGATCGCTTCACCATAATGCTGCCTGCGTGCACGTGTCAAAGCGGTATCCAGCAGGGCATTGCGATGGGTTTGGTACATGTAGTCCAGGCGGTAGCAGGGATTGATCAATCGGCCCACCATGTCCATGCAGTTCATATGAAGACCGAGCAGAATTACGCCCTGGCCACGCGCCAAGGCTTGATCGAGCAGGTCACGATTTTCCCAGGTAAGGGCGATGTTTGACGGTAGTTTGCGCGCCCACAGAGCAAAAAGACTCTCCATCATGCCGCGGCCGGTATCGTGGGCATGTTTTTGCAACAAGGCTTCCTGCTCGGCAGGGCATAGAGCAGGATAACAAAGGCCCAAGTTGATTTTAGCGATGTTGCGACGTGAACTGGCGAGTTTAAAGAATAGCCATCCCATACCCGAACCCAGGGCCATGGCCAGCTTGAATGGAAGCAATACGATAAGCCGCATCAATCCAAGGGCAAGCCAAACTGGCCAAAAGCCAGGAGCAAGCATCGACCAAGTATAACTAGGCAGCGGAGTATCAGCCATAGAGCACGATCCAGCCAGTCATGATGTCGTATAGGACAATATGTTAGCATTGAACTTTGTCTGGAGGTGAATATGAAGTTGCAGATGCCTGATTTTTCATCCGCGCGCGTGGTGGTGGTGGGTGATGTCATGCTGGATCGCTATTGGACAGGTTCAACGGCTCGTATTTCACCTGAGGCACCGGTGCCGGTGGTGCGTGTGCTGGATATCGAGGATCGCCCGGGAGGAGCTGCCAACGTAGCCTTAAATATGGCAGCTTTGGGGGCAAGAGTGAATTTGCTCGGGTTGGTGGGGAAGGATAGCAATGCAGAAATTCTCAGGCAGAAACTCGACGCAGCAGGGGTAGGGTGTACATTTTCGTGCATTGAAAGCAAACCTACCATTACCAAGTTGCGTGTTTTGAGCCGTCATCAACAACTGCTGCGCATGGATTTTGAACAAGGTTTTTCTCCGGAAGAAGCCATGAAATTGCATCATCCCTTGCGTGAGGCGCTTGCGAGTGCAGATGTCCTGGTAATTTCGGACTATGGCAAGGGCAGTCTTGCCGGGTATGCCGCCATCATGGCCATGGCCCGTGAAGGAGATGTGCCCGTCTTGGTGGATCCTAAAGGGCAGGACTTTACCCGCTACCATGGGGCTGCCTTGTTGACGCCCAATATGGGGGAATTTGAAGCGGTGGTCGGGACGGTGCATTCCGAGCAGGAGTTACAGGAGAAGGGTCAGTCCTTGATGGAGCAGCTGGATATGCCCGCTTTGCTGGTCACTCGCAGCGAGCATGGTATGACTCTGTTGCAACGAGATGGTCAAGCCATGCACTTGCCCGCCCAGGCGCGTGAAGTGTTTGATGTGACGGGCGCAGGCGATACGGTGATTTCCGTGCTAGCTGCGGCACTGGCCGCTGGGGAACCGCTGCCTCAAGCCGTGGCATTGGCCAATATTGCTGCCGGGGTGGTAGTAGGTAAACTGGGTACCTATGCCATCAGTGCAGCAGAGTTAACTCGGGCCATGGCACCCGTGGATCGCCCCGAGGATGGTGTGCTTACGCTGGAACAGTTGTTGAATGCCGTGGCCGCTGTGCGTGCGCAAGGTGAACACGTCGTTATGACCAATGGTTGTTTTGATATCCTGCATGCCGGGCATGTGAGTTACCTGCAGCAGGCACGCGCTGAAGGCGATCGCCTTATCGTGGCGGTTAATGGTGATGCATCCATTGCTCGCCTGAAAGGGCCTGGCCGGCCGATCAATCCTCTTGATCGACGTATGGCTGTGCTAGCGGGTCTTAAAGCGGTGGACTGGGTGGTGGCTTTTGAAGAGGATACGCCGGAGAACTTGCTGCGTCGCATCCAGCCTGATGTGCTGGTAAAAGGAGGGGATTACGGCCTTGAAGGTGTAGTGGGGGCTGAGATCGTCAAGGCCTATGGCGGTGAGGTCAAAGTCTTAGGCTTAGTGGCAGGGCTGTCCACCACGGCTGTCGTCGACAAAATACGCGGCTGAAGTGTGAATTTACTGCTGCTCACCGAAGAGGACTTGCTGGGAGCTGATGAGGCTTTTATTGCGGGCTATCGCGCACAGCATCTTGAGCAGGTACTGTCGGTCCGGCCGGGCACTCTGCTAAAAGCAGGGGTGTTGGGTGGTCTTATGGGTGAGGCTGAGGTTTTGTCGATAGAGAAAACCGGCTATCGCTTGCGCTTATGTTGTAACCAGCCCCCCCCTGAGCCCTTGCCCCTTATCCTGATAATGGCCCTGCCTCGTCCTAAAATGCTGCGACGCCTATTGCAAATGGTGGCGGGCTTAGGTGTAAAACATATCTACCTCCTGCATAGCTATCGTGTTGAAAAAAGCTACTGGTCCAGTCCCTGGCTACAGGAACAGGCTATACG
>JABEVH010000154.1 GCA_013043915.1 Pseudomonadales bacterium | reverse complement strand
GGGTAATACTGGCACCAGCAGACCCTCAGGGGTAGCGATAGCTAATCCGATGCGAACCTGCTCATGGAGCCGACGTGATGGAGGATGGTCATGGTACCAGGCATTCAATGCCGGTTCATGGCGGCAAGCGACAACGACGGCTTTAAGCACGCGAGCGAGCAGGTGTTTGCGTTTCTCAAGGTCGACCTCATCGAACAAGGTAACCAGGGCTACTTGCTGATGAGCTTTACCGAGGTTACGAGCCATTTGCCGGCGTAGTCCGTGCAATACTTCAAAGCCTTCCGGTGTGACGCGTTGGCGCCCTATGATGAGGACACCGTCTTCTTGAGTGTCCCGGTGTTCAGGTAAATCCCCTACCACGCTGCCATGATCAACGTCTGCTGGCCTATTCAAGGCAGGGTTGTCAGTTTCATAATCGATCAGAGGGGCTCCTGTTCTAAGGACTTCCCCGGGTTGACCATGGCAGGCAAGAATGCGGCCGGTTTCAGGTGCGGGAATATCTACCAGGGCTTTGGCCGTTTCAACGCTGACCAGGGTGTCGCCACGTTGGACGTCTTGCCCAGGCCTTACGCTCCATGCCACGATTTCTGCTTCCTGCAAGCCTTCTCCCAGATCAGGTAGGCGCAGTGATTTCATGAGCTTCTCCACAGTCAATCCAGCAGGTAGTGAACCTGGTTCATAATGCCCTCGACCGAGGGCAGATACTGAGACTCCATGCGAGCATAGGGCATAATAGTGTCGTATCCTGTCAAACGGGTCACAGGTGACAAAAGCTCGCCAAATAGTTCTTCACTTAACATGGCGGCAATTTCAGCCCCGAGTCCCCCGCTACGGGCTGCTTCATGCACGATCAGTGCTCGTCCGGTAGCACTGACGGAAGCGATCAGGGTTTCCCGGTCCAGCGGTTTAAGCGTGGCCACATCAATGACTTCGGCCTCTATCCCTTCCTGGCTCAGCCTGGCGGCTGCCTCCAGGCAGTCCATGACACAAGCCCCCCAGCTGATCAGGCTAATATCTTGTCCCAAACGACGTATTAGGCAACATTCCAGGGGCAGGGTCATGCCATCATCAGGGCAGAATTGCCGTTGTGCGCGATACAGGCGCTCAGGTTCAAGCACAATCACCGGGTCAGGATCAGCAATAGCAGCCAACATCATTTGGTAGGCCAATCGTGGTGATGATGGGCAGATAATTTTTAAGCCAGGAATGTGGGTGAGCATGGCTTCGGTAGATTCCGAATGATGCTCAGGCGCGTGTATGCCACCACCATGCGGAACGCGCAAGGTCATGGGGCAGGTAAGTCGCCCGCGCGTGCGGTTGCGCATCCGGGCAGCATGTGAGATCAGGTGTTCCAGCGCGGCATAGATGAAACCCATGAATTGAATTTCCGCCACGGGGCGTAAGCCCTGGGTGGCCATGCCGACAGAAATACCTGCAATCAGGCTCTCGGCGAGGGGAGTGTCTAGAACCCGTTGCCGACCAAAGGCTTGCTGCAGGCCATTAGTGGCACGAAAAACTCCACCGTTGATGCCTACATCTTCACCTAGCACGATCATCTCGGGGTGAATTTGCATGGCGCGGTGGAGACTGAGGTTGATCGCTTCGATCAGGGTGAGTTCACTCATGCCTGTCTCCTGGCAATCAGTGACTGTCGCTGTGCTTTTAATTCCTCGGGCAAATGGGCGTATAGATAATCAAACATACTGTTCGGGTCCGGAGGCGGCAGGTCGAGATAAGCCTGAACTTGATGTTCTATGTGGACATCGATGTCAGCTATCAGATTCAGTTCATCCTGCTCAGTCCAGCCCCTCATTTGCTCAAGATAGCGCCTCATACGGATCAGCGGTTCTTCTTTTTGCGCTTGTTCCAAGCGCTCAGGGGAACAATAGCGACGCATGTCATCGGCTGTCGTATGGTCGCACAAACGGTAGGTCACAGCTTCAATCAGGGTAGGCCCCTTGCCCGCGCGGGCGCGCTCCAAGGCTTCATGGACAACGGCGGTGACGGCTAATACATCATTGCCATCAACCTGTAATCCTGGAATGCCCGCAGCGACAGCTTTTTGCGCCAAAGTGGCCGCCGCTGTCTGTGCCAGACGAGGTACTGAGATGGCCCACTGGTTGTTATTGATGACGATTACCAAAGGCAAGTGCCAAACTCCAGCCAGGTTCAAGGGTTCGTAAAAGTCACCACGGCTGGTGGCTCCGTCGCCACAGGTTGTCACCACGGCTTGGGCTTGATGGCGGAGACGCAAGGACATGGCCATGCCAGCGGCATGACTGATCTGGGTAGCGATAGGAACGCAGTTGGGGAGATCATGTCGACACTGGGTGAAATTATTGCCCGCCTCATCGCCACCCCAGTAACGCAGTATCTCCATCATGGACACGCCACGCAGGAGTTGGGTGGCCTGATCTCGATAGTAAGGCGCCAGCAGGTCATCGGCTTGCATGGCTAAGCCGATGCCGGTACTCACGGCTTCCTGGCCCAAGCAGGAGGCATAGGTGCCTAATTGGCCGGTACGTTGCAGCGATACGGCGCGTTGATCAAAACGCCGGGTCAGCAACAGATGGCGGTAAGCGCGCAGGATAAACTCAGGCTGGCTCAGCCAAACAGGACAGGGTCCAGCCAGCTGACCCATGCTGTTCAGTAAGCGCACAAAAGGAACATCTACATGCAGTTCGTGTACCCATCCCATGAAGCTGACCTCCGAGGGAAACCCTATCTGGAGTCTAGTCGTAAATTAAGAACTCATGAGAAGGGGGAAGCTCTTCAATCAGACATATTAGGCCTGCTGTCTTGACGCAATCAGGGGTGATGGGCACAGTACGGCTTGAGTTGGGTATGGGCAGTAACGATGGAAACAACATGGGTCAATTCAGCCATAGACAAGAAATATTATGCCGCTTGTAAGGATTGAGGCGAGAAGGTCACGACCCAAAGATAAATTGATGCCATCATGGAGGCTGTCTATCGGTCTCTTAGAGAGGCTTTTAAGGCGCCTGTCATTGATAGAAATAGTAGGTACCATGAGTATCTGCCAGAATGTTTCCAGGTTTCTTCATGAAAAACAGAAAACTATATTCTGGTTGAGATAACAATATTTCCAGGCAGATTACTTGAAGCTAAAAGAAAATTATACCGTTTGATGGTCGATCGACTTGGGGATTTAGGGATATTGCCGGATGATGTCATTATAGTTTTGCATGAACTGCCTTTGGATAACTGGGAGATACGGGATGGATTGCCTGCGTCAGATATTGATTTAGGGTTCGATTTGAATGTATGAGCTTCTTGCAAAATCCCGTATGCGAGCCTGATTTCTGGTTTGAGCACTGAGCTGGGTGTGATGGCCCCTAAGCACGGACTGTTTCTATCCTGGGCAGGGTTTGTATTGAAGAGTTTACGGGGTTTGTTGGTCAGACCGGGACGTCCTCCTCATGAACGCGCTTAGGTTAGCTAATGCCTTGGTCGCCAAAGCAGTCTGCAGCTCTGGCATTTCGATGTATTGTTAAGCGAACCTCCTAGGTAGGTTCACTGATGACGGCTTGCAGGTCTTCACGAAAAGCGGCCACTACTCCCATCTGTTTCATGGTCCAGTAATGACCCCCTATCGCGCGTTGTACCAGCATGGTATCGGGTGAGGGTTGAAAGGATTTCCAGTAAGGAAGGTTGCGTTTGAGTTGTGCCATGACATCTTCATGCAGGCGTGCATGTGCAAAATCATAGGGTAGGGCAGAAAACCCCTGCATGATCAGTTGTGACCAGGGAGCATAGAAATCTCCCTGTATGCTGGGTTGATGATCAATGTTGCGTACCCCCATGGCAATCATCGCCCTATCCATATCATGGTAGTCGCTGTGGAGAGCCGCCAGGGTGGTTTGTCTAACCGCTTCAACAATTTCTGGTTTGATTTTCTTCACGCAGCCATAGTCATAAATGATCAGGGTGCCATCGGGTCGAAATGCAAAATTGCCGGGGTGAGGGTCACAATGTACGGCATGTAAGCTGTAGATCTGCGAGCCGATGGCATGAAATAGGCGATGCCCCAGCTCATTAATCATGGTCTGAGGGTAGCCATCTATCTGGCTTACATGATCACCCGGTTCAAAGTCCAGGGTAAGTATGCGTTGGGTGGATAGGTGCGCGTGTACGGAAGGCACAATGATTTTGGGGTCGTTGCGATGAAAATCAGCAAACATGCGGACATTGGCAGCTTCGGTCGTGTAGTCCAATTCATCACGTAGGGAGCGGCGAATTTCATCAAAGACGGCATCGATGATGGCTTTGTCTATACGCAAGAGGCCTGCCATTTTAAGAGCCATGCGAAGATGTTTTAAGTCGGACTCTACACAGGCATCGACACCAGGATACTGGACCTTGACCACTACCTCACGACCTTCATGCGTGCGTGCGCGGTGAACTTGACCGATGGAGGCGGCAGCAAAAGGGGTGGGGTCGAGTTCAGCGAATAGCTCATAGATGGGTTTGCCCAGTTCCTTCACAATCTGAGCTTCAATCAGTGCAAAGGGCATGGGAGGAGATTCTTTCTGCAGGGTTGCCAGTGCATCTGCGATCTCTTTCGGGAAAATGTCTTTAAACTGTGAGGCGATTTGCCCCACTTTCATGACAGCTCCTTTCATCTCGCCCAAGGTGGTGGCGAGCTGACGGCCAACTTCGATATAAAGTTCCTGGCGCTCACGAGACCTCTGTTCCTCATCAGCCTGAACGCCAACCATGCGTTTGACCTTGTCTTTGGCAAAATTACTGGCGATGGAAGCTGACATGCCGGCAAGCTTCATAAAGCGTTTGCCGGGTGTCGTGGCTGAAAATCGGTTTTTCTGGTCGGCCATTAACTTTACGCTCCCTTGAGCCCAGGATGACCCTTGTAGACATGTTCACCACATGGTAGACCGATGTTGCAATTCGTCAATGTACCTTACGTAAGAACCGATGGATAGCTAACTGGTGGGGCAAGGCCCCACCGTTGCAAATAAAGCCTATCGTAGTGAATGACTTTTGCTCAGACTGGCTACACCTCCGCCATAAATCACCAATTGCAGCAGCCCGCCGGTCATGGCCAGATTTTTCATAAACATGATCATGGTGGTCTGATCAGCCAGGTTATGATGGAAAATGAAGGCAGTAATCACACAAAATCCAGCCAGAACGGCGGCAACGCTGCGAGTCCACAGGCCGAATAACAATGCCAGGCCGCCACCAAGCTCAACCAGAATGGCTAAAGGAGCCAGTGCGCCGGGTACACCCATGGCTTGCATATAGCCGACGGTGCCGGCATAACCGGTGATTTTGCTGAACCCCGCCAAAATAAAGATGGTTGCCATGAGTAGGCGACTGGCCAGGGATGTTAGGGTTGCCAGTGCCGGTTGTTGCAACAGTTTTTCAATCAAGGAATCAAACATGATAATGCTCCAAGGTGCGATGATGAGGATTAAAGGATGCGGCAGGTTTGTTCAAAGCTCAGGCGCGGGCCTCGAGGATAGAGTTTTTGTGTGTCGCCATAGCCAATATTGATCAGGATGTTGGAAGTCCACTGGCCTTCAGGAAAAAACAGCTCATCCAGTTTTGCTGGATTGAAACCCGTCATGGGACCGCAGTCCAAACCCAGTGTGCGTGCTGCCATGATCAGGTAAGCCGCTTGCATGGAGCCGTTTTGCAGTCCTCCGCGTTCGGCCATGGCAGGGTTGCCTGCATACAAGGGGCGAGCATCAAAGGCTGGGAAAAGTTCAGGCAGATGGTCATAGAACTTCTTGTCGGTAGCAACAATGACCGTCAGCGGTGCTTGCAAAGTCTGGGGGATATTGCCTTCAGAAAGCGCCTGTGTGAGCTTCTCTTTGGCAGGTGCGCTTTGTACAAATACGAAGCGTGCAGGGCTGGCATTGAAGGCAGTGGGGGCCCAGCGAGTTAGGTTATACAAGGCTTGCAGCGTACCTTCAGGCAAGGGCTGACTGGTAAAGCCGTGATGTGTTCTAGCTTCAACAAAAAGTTGATTTTGGGCTTGTTGGTCTAAGCTATTCATTATCGATGTCTCTCGTTGTGTTGTGGGTTGAAAAAAGATCAGGGCAGGTCAAAAAATATAAATTCAGCCGCTTGGGTAACTTGCAGAGTCAATGCCTGTTCATGCGTGATGGCCAGTCCATCCCCGGGATTCAGCACTAAACCATGTGTACCAAGTTCTCCCTGTATGACATGTAGCCAGCCCAGGCGTTTTGCTGATGAAGGCAACTCCACAGTGCCTGCAGCAATACGACCTTGCCAGACATATACATCCTGTCCAATTTTGAAACTGTCATCATGTGCATCTGGTGAAGCAATCAGAGTCATGCCTGGTTTTGGGTCAAAAGTCTTTTGCTGATAACAGGGTTCAGTTTCATCCTGCTGAGGGTGCAGCCAGATCTGCAGCAAATGAACATCGATGTCACCATGATTCATTTCGCTGTGAGTGATTCCTTGTCCTGCGCTTAACATCTGCCATTCGCCACTTTGCAGAGTACGGTGATGTCCCATGCTGTCACGGTGGCTCAGTGTACCTTGCAACATACAGGTCAATATTTCCATATTGCGATGGCCGTGAGTATCAAAGCCGCTGTGTGCACGAATAAAGTCATCATTAATGACCCTTAGTACGGAATGTCCCATGTAGCGGGGGTCATGATAAGAACCAAATGAGAAGGTATGCCATGTATCCAACCACCCAAACTTGACATGACCTCTTGCGTCGGCGGGTCGATGTTGCAACATGATGTAGCACTCCTCGTTAAACGATGTGCTTATCGTAGCTTTGTTGCTTTGTTTTTATTAGTATATAGTATCTGTAAATACTGTTGCTTTGGGGGTAACAATGGATTTGCGTGATGCGGAGGTTTTTTTTCGTGTTGTCGAAGATGGCAGCCTAACAGCGGCGGCGGCTCGACTGGGACGCCCCAAGTCCTCAATCAGTCGTGCTCTGGGGCGCCTAGAAGAAGATCTGGGGGTGCG
>JABEVH010000153.1 GCA_013043915.1 Pseudomonadales bacterium | reverse complement strand
TTTCAACACGTTCTACCGTATCATTAAAAAAAAAAAGGTACATGACACGGATATGTTGTTCATGCAGAAACTCCGTGAGATCTTCAGCCAAACGCTTCGTGAGGGTTGTTACCAGAACACGTTCACCTACGGCAATGCATTTTCTGGCTTCAGACAGCAAGTCTTCAATCTGGGTTATGGCAGGACGAACCTCTACCTGTGGATCAAGAAGTCCAGTCGGGCGTACCACTTGCTCTACCGTCTGTCCAGCATGCTTGAACTCATATTCTCCGGGGGTGGCCGATACAAAAATGCACTGCGGAGCAATTTTCTCCCATTCATCAAAGCGCATGGGACGATTATCTAAGGCTGAAGGCAGCCGAAATCCATATTGCACCAGATTCTCTTTGCGTGACCGGTCGCCTTTGTACATCGCACCTATTTGCGGAATCGTTACATGCGATTCATCGACCAGTAGCAGGGCATCAGGCGGAATATAATCAAACAGTGTGGGCGGAGGTTCTCCCGGTTGACGACCTGACAAATAGCGCGAGTAGTTTTCAATGCCATTGCAATACCCCAATTGCTGCAACATCTCGATGTCAAAACGCGTGCGTTGATCCAGTCGTTGTTCTTCAACGAGTTTGCCTGCTTCACGAAAATAACTAAGCCTTTGTAGTAACTCAGCTTGAATCTGAGGAATAGCTGCGTGAATGCGTTCAGCCGGGGTTACATAATGGGATTTAGGATAAAGGGTAACACGCGGTGTCTGGCGCAGTATCTGACCGGTCAAAGGATCAAACCAACGAATGGCTTCTACTTCATCATCAAAGAGCTCGATACGGACGGCATCATTTTCTGAATCTGCCGGATATACATCAATCACGTCACCACGCACGCGGTAACAGCCTCGACCAAGATCTATATCGTTGCGTATGTATTGCATTTCTGCCAGCCGACGCAGGATGGCACGTTGATCAACACGTTCACCACGTGCGACATGAAGCAGCATCTTCAAGTAGGCATCAGGGTCACCCAAGCCATAAATAGCTGAGACCGTGGCAACAATGATGGCATCGCGCCTTTCCAGCAGAGCTTTGGTCGCTGATAAACGCATCTGTTCAATATGTTCATTGATGGCAGCATCTTTCTCAATATAAGTATCTGAGGAAGGCACATAGGCTTCAGGCTGATAATAGTCATAATAAGATACGAAGTACTCGACGGCGTTATTCGGAAAGAACTCCTTGAATTCGCCATAGAGCTGCGCCGCCAGAGTCTTGTTATGCGCCATAACCAAGGTCGGTCGTTGCAAGCGCGCAATGACATTGGCCATGGTGTATGTTTTTCCCGAGCCGGTAACACCTAGCAAGGTTTGATGACTGTACCCATCCTCTATTCCCTGAACCAAAAGTTCAATGGCTTGAGGCTGGTCCCCCGCTGGCTCATAGGAGCTATGTAACTGAAAAAATTCACTCATCGTCACAACCTTGATGTCACCAACATACCTAACCCGTCAGCACCAGAAAACCTTGCATGCAAAGACTGCAAAGTTGTTTCAGGCCGTGGCCTAATCCGTTATTATACAGCGTTGTTTTCACCCATCTGAGGTAGCATCCGTGGATATCAAGCTGTCAGACCGCGTACTCTCTATCAAACCCTCGCCTACCCTGGCCGTCTCTAACCGTGCAGCCGAGTTAAAAGCTGCTGGTCGTGACATTATCGGCCTTGGCGCCGGCGAGCCGGATTTCGATACGCCCCAGCATATCAAGCAGGCAGCCATTGCGGCCATTGATGCGGGTTTCACTAAATATACCGCTGTGGATGGAACCCCCGGGCTTAAAAAAGCCATTATCGCCAAATTCAAGCGTGACCAGGGTCTGGATTATGAACCTTCCCAGATTTTGGTCTCCTCAGGCGGCAAGCAAAGTTTTTTCAATCTGGCGCTGGCCCTGCTCAATGCCGGCGATGAGGTTATCATTCCTGCCCCCTATTGGGTCTCTTATCCCGATATGGTACTGATTGCAGAGGGGCGACCTGTCTGCGTGGAGTGCCCTCAGTCGCAGAACTATAAAATTTTACCAGCACAGTTGGAAGCAGCCATAACGCCGCGTACCCGCCTGCTGGTTTTAAACTCCCCATCCAACCCCACCGGCATGGTCTATAGTCGCCGTGAACTCTTGGCTCTGGCTGAAGTACTGCGTCGCCATCCTCAAGTCTTGATTGCCAGTGATGATATGTATGAACACATCATCTGGACTGCCGAGAAATTTGAAAACATAGTGACGGTAGCGCCTGATCTTTATGATCGAACCATGGTGCTCAATGGCGTATCCAAAGCCTATGCCATGACAGGGTGGCGCATTGGTTATGCCGCCGGCCCCAAGCCCTTGATCAATGCCATGAAAAATGTACAGTCACAATCCACCTCGAATCCTACCTCGATCTCCCAGGTGGCTGCCGAAGCAGCGCTGAACGGCCCCCAGGACGTGTTATTACCCATGGTAAAGGCATTCAAAGAACGTCATGATCTGGTGGTGGCAGGACTCAACGCCATCCCTGGCATTACCTGTTCACCGGCAGATGGTGCTTTCTATGCATTTGCCAATGTTCAGGGTGCCATGGATCAACTCGGGTTAAAAAATGACCTAGAGTTTTCAGAACATCTTCTTAACAGCGTAGGGGTTGCCGTTGTTCCCGGCTCGGCCTTCGGTCTTGATGGTCATATGCGCATCTCCTATGCAACCGCCAATAGCATCCTGGAAGATGCCTTAGGTCGTATTCGTAAGGCTTTAAGCTGATCCCCTCTACAGGTCAGGCTAAGAGCCTGACCTGTAGTCTCTCCATGCCCTAGTTGACTAATGGAATCTTCCCAATTTTGGCTTGCCAGATGCGAGGTGCACTTTCATGGACGGATTCGCCACGAGTGTCTACGGCCACGGTAACCGGCATATCCTCCACCACGAACTCATAGATAGCTTCCATACCTAAATCGGCAAAAGCCAGAACTCTGGCTTTACGCACAGCTTTGGAAACCAGATAAGCTGCTCCGCCAACCGCCATCAGGTAAACAGCTTCATGGCGTCGGATAGCTTCTATGGCGGTCGGCCCACGTTCAGATTTACCGACCATGCCGAGTAAGCCTGTTTGTGCCAGTATGGTCTCGGTAAATTTATCCATACGCGTCGCCGTGGTGGGACCCGCTGGCCCGACGACTTCATCGCGAACCGG
>JABEVH010000152.1 GCA_013043915.1 Pseudomonadales bacterium | reverse complement strand
GTGGCGCACATCATGATCGTGATGTGAACGCCGCCAAGAACATTCTCCAGCGCGGACATGCGCTGCTAGCTGTAGGAATCCCCGTCCTTTAGGGCGGGGAGGATGTCAAGTCGTTCCAACCAAGCTGCCTAGAATCTGAGGACTATGTCATGAGTACGACGACAAAAACATACGGTGTTGATGCAGCGGATCAACCCTTACGGCCGAGCTATATTGAAAGACGGGATTTGCGCCCAGATGATGTTGCCATTGAGATTCTGTACTGTGGCGTCTGCCATTCTGATCTTCACCAGGCTCGTAATGAGTGGGGAAACTCACGATATCCCATGGTTCCTGGCCATGAAATCATTGGTCGGGTCACCGCGGTTGGAAGTGCAGTCAGCATGTGGCGAATGGGAGATAGCGTAGGGGTTGGCTGCATGGTGGACTCCTGTCATGCCTGCTCATCCTGCCAGGAAGGCTTAGAGCAGTATTGTGAAGAAGGTGCCACTTTTACTTACAACAGTGTTGATCGGCATGATCGCAGCCCGACATATGGGGGCTACAGCGAGCGCATTGTGGTCGATCAAAAATTTGTTCTGCGCATTCCAGCAGGGCTGCCTCTGCAAGCTGCAGCCCCCCTGCTCTGTGCAGGCATTACCACCTATTCGCCCTTGCGACATTGGCGCATTGGTCCAGGTATGCAAGTAGGTGTGGTCGGTTTGGGTGGCTTGGGTCATATGGCGCTGAAGTTTGCAGCAGCGCTAGGGGCCGAGGTTACCTTATTTACCCGATCAGAGGACAAGAAATCAGAAGCCATCAGGTTGGGCGCCCATGAAGTTATCTTATCGACAGATGCCGAACAGATGTCATTAGCTGGCCATCGTTTTGACTTTATTCTCGATACAGTCCCCCACCCTCATGATCTAAACCCCTATTTATCTACCCTCAAGCGCGATGGACAACTCGTGCTGGTAGGTGTTTTAGAGCCGATAGCTCCTCCTGTGCAGGCACGCTTACTCATAGGTGGACGGCGTAGCATAAGCGGCTCGGTCATAGGAGGCATAGCTGAGACGCAGGAGATGCTGGATTTTTGCGCAAAACATAGCATTACAGCGGATATCGAGCTACTAGACATCAAGGATATTAATCAGGCCTATGAGCGCATGCTCGATAGTGATGTTCGCTATAGATTTGTGATTGATATGGCCACCTTGTAAAGAACAGGGGTCGTCCCGCAGGGATGACCCCGTAATTGATGAGGACAGAGCGCTTAGTCCACCATGCCTAGTTCAAAGAGTTCTCGCTTAAGCAGGAACTGACGCGGTAAGCGGCTATGCAGCTTTTCAAACCACTCTGCATGTAGTTTTAGTTCACCTTTCCATGCTTCAACATCGACATCTGTCAGTGCTTCAAATTGCTGGCGACTAACCCCTTCTAAGCCTGACCAATCAAGATCTTCAAAGGCAGGCATCCATCCCAACGGACTTTGACGCGCAGAAGCCTGACCCTGACAACGGCCTATGATCCATTTGAGTACGCGCATATTGTCACCAAAGCCTGGCCACATAAAACGCCCTTCAGCATCTTGTCGAAACCAGTTAACGGTAAAAATACGCGGCGCATTATCCACAACTTTGCCCATACGCAACCAGTGGTTGAAATAATCACCCATGTGGTAACCACAGAAAGGAAGCATGGCAAAAGGATCGCGCCTGACCACGCCCTGTTTGCCTTCAGCCGCGGCGGTGGTTTCTGAACCTAGGGTAGCCGCCATATAGACACCATAGTTCCAGTTAAAGGCTTCAAAAACTAAAGGCACGGTGGTTGAACGGCGGCCACCAAAGATAAAGGCAGCAATGGGAACGCCAGCAGGGTCTTCCCATGCAGCATCAATAGAGGGGCATTGACTAGCCGGAGCAGTAAACCGCGAATTGGGGTGCGCAGCTTTGCGTCCTGTAGATTTAGCAATTTCAGGTGTCCAGTCCTGACCCTGCCAATCAATCAGGTGCTCAGGAATATCCTTGCTCATGCCTTCCCACCAAACATCACCATCATCCGTCATAGCGACATTGGTGAAGATGATATTTTCCTTCAGGGTAGCCATCGCATTGAAATTAGTTTTTTCAGAGGTGCCAGGGGCAACTCCAAAAAAGCCAGCCTCAGGATTGATTGCATACAGACGACCATCCTTGCCCGGTTTGATCCAGGCAATATCATCACCCACCGTGGTGACTTTCCAGCCATTGAGCGCCTGAGGGGGAATGAGCATGGCAAAATTAGTTTTACCACAGGCTGAGGGGAATGCTGCAGCCACATAGGATTTTGCGCCAGCAGGTGATTCGACACCCAGAATCAGCATATGCTCAGCCAGCCAGCCCTCATCACGAGCCATGGTGGAAGCTATGCGTAGAGCAAAACATTTTTTTCCAAGCAAGGCATTGCCGCCATAACCAGAGCCGAAAGACCAGATTTCACGTGTTTCTGGAAAATGGCAGATATATTTGGTCTTGTTACAAGGCCATGCCACATCAGCCTGGCCTGGCTCAAGGGGATGTCCCACCGAGTGCAGGCAAGGCACAAAGTCACCATCTGTACCCAGAGCATCCAAAACCTGCTGACCCATGCGCGTCATAATGCGCATATTGACTACGACATAGGGAGAATCTGATAGCTCCACCCCGATGTGGGCAATAGGACTGCCGATGGGCCCCATGGAAAAAGGAATGACATAAAGGGTACGCCCACGCATACAACCACGGAAAAGCCCGCGCAGGGTTCCCTTCATGACGTCAGGATCTTCCCAGTTATTATTGGGGCCGGCATCTTCGCGATTTAGCGAGCAAACATAGGTGCGGTCTTCGACACGGGCAACATCGGAAGGATCGGATAAAGCCAAGTAGGAATTGGGGCGCTTGGCAGGATTGAGCTTGATGATGCTGCCACCTTCAACCATAAGCGCGAACAGTTTTTGCGCCTCTTGTTCAGAGCCGTCGCACCAAACCACGGCCTGTGGTTCGGTCAGTGCAACAACATCTGTAACCCATTGTTTAAGGCGGGAATGACGTACAAATTCAGGAGCAGCCAACACGGAAGTATTCATCAATAAATGGCCTGAAGTTATCAAGAACGGTAGTAGGGGAGAAGCATAGCGAAAATGTCAGATTTTTTGAATGCCTAGAAGGTACGGATTGCAATGCAATTGTAGATTGTCTTGTATTTAGTTGACGGAAGGCACATAGGCAGGCATATTAGTGTACACATGTACACCATGCGGATTGAGTTTATGAACCCGGATCGTCATTTACCCTTGCCCGTTCAAGCCGCTCGAATATTTCATATTGGCAGCCTACTGGCTGATGCCGGAGCAGGAGCTACTCAGGTAGCTGGTGAAATGCATGCAGAGATCAGGGCAGCAGCCGGCGCTACTCATGAAACGCCAGTCATTTATCCTTGGCTAAGACTCAGTTTCATGTGGATTGCACATTGGTTGTCACGTTGGCCTATGCCCGCGACAGCAGATAATTCCGGAAAAAACTGGCATCGCCTAATGGCTGTGACGCAAGGTGTGGTAGGTGATCATCTGCATGAACGCAGTAGTGCACTGGAACAGCCTATGCAATGGCTGGATAGACAGGGCAGGCAGCTGGATACCTCTATAAGTG
>JABEVH010000151.1 GCA_013043915.1 Pseudomonadales bacterium | reverse complement strand
GTCAAGCGCACATCGGTCAAGGCATGAGCCTTGGGGCGTAGTTGGCGGGCATCCGCCAATCCCCGTGTTCTCAGCATTTCCGCTAGCCGTTCATGCAGATATCGCTCCGGCTGAGGCTCACGCAGCCCAGAAGCTATCGCCAGAAAAACATCATTCCAGGTCATACTCGATATCAAGGGCAATAGCT
The DNA here is from genome assembly GCA_013043915.1 of Pseudomonadales bacterium. Lineage (GTDB taxonomy): Bacteria > Pseudomonadota > Gammaproteobacteria > Pseudomonadales > Moraxellaceae > JABEVH01. The sequence continues at coordinate 15,278 of JABEVH010000151.1, read as the reverse complement.
CACAATGCCCGCCAGCATAAACATTCGCCAGATAATGAATTTCTGTCCGGTCTTGCCCCTGAGCCAGTTCATCCAGCCGAACACCACTCTGTAGCCAGGCTTCTTTTTCAGCCTCCAGCTCAGCCACCCGCCCCTGCAATCGGGCCACTACTGTATCCTGCTCTGAAGAGGAAACAGCAGCCCCCGAAACCCATCCCGGCATGGGATAGGACTGCATCAACCGGGGCACATTGGTATGCAAGGCCTGCGCCAGATCATCAATTTGCGTCCACAGACAACATTCGCCCTGTTTTAGCAGCTGCCTAAAATCCTGGAACTTCAAACGCCCTTCTGCGGAGTCATCTTGAAGTGACCGCGGGCGTTGCTCTGGTTGCGCATGCATGAATATCAGTCTCGGCTTTTGCTTAAAACTAGCATGGACGTATTCTTGATGCGTATGACTGACACCGCTAGGCGTCAACGAACCATAGCGGCTACCTAAGAGAAGAATAAAATAATCACAGGACTCGATACGGCGGCGAACACTAGGCCAAGCATCAGGCCCCTGCGAAGGCAACAGTACCGGCAAACAATTCAGCTGGGGTAAAATCTCCAGCAAAACCCGTCGTTCCTCGACCAGGTCCAGGTATGTCGCACTGACAAATACCTGATAGAACTTTGCTGACACTGCTTTTCATCCCTAATAAACAATACCGAAGCATCATAGACTGATGCGGCACCGTTAACCAAGCCCTGTTGCTGCTGAATGCCCATAAAAATAACTAAAAGCGAACCATCTCCACCGAAGGCATATCTCTACCCAGAAACCGGCTCCCCATCGTCTGGAAACGTAAGGGAATATCGGTCACATAGTAGCGATAAGTTGGCGCCAGTCGCTGTGGATTTGCCAAGCCCTCAGCCAGCAGGACACGAGCTGCTGCTTCCGCAACCGTGGATGCAGAGTCGACCAACTGCATGGAAGGCCCCGCAACTTCCTGAAGCAAAGGCTTGAGCAAAGGATAGTGCGTGCACCCCAGAACCAGCGTATCCACTGACTCCACAAACACCGGCTTGAGATATTCGCGAGCAGTCAGTCGGGTCACCTCGTGATCCAACCAGCCCTCTTCCACCAGAGGCACAAACAAGGGGCAGGCCTGAGAATAAACTCGCACGCTAGAGTCAAGCGCATGAATACAGCGCGCATAAGCATTGGAGTTGATAGTCGTAGGAGTCCCTATGATACCTACAGCCTGGCGTCGACTCACCGCTACCGCTGCTCGCGCACCCGCATCAATCACATCAAGGACAGACACATCTGCCAGGCGCTGAACCACATCACTGGCTGCTGCTGCCATGGTATTACAAGCGATAACCAGCAACTTAACCTGTCTTTCTAGGAGAAAGTCCGTGATCTGAGCACTGAACGCCCGGATAGTTTCAACCGACTTAACGCCGTATGGAACGCGCGCCGTATCGCCAAAATAAATAATGTTTTCAAAGGGCAGTCGTTCCATCAGCGCCTTGACTACCGTCAAGCCACCGATTCCCGAATCAAAGACGCCAATGGCATGACTGGCTTGCGCGCTCACCATGACCTCTCAAACAGATAGAGCCGGCATAACCGGCTCTATCCTTACATAGCTGGAGCGGGAAACGAGACTCGAACTCGCGACCCCAACCTTGGCAAGGTTGTGCTCTACCAACTGAGCTATTCCCGCAAAGTGGGGCGCATTTTAGGGGCACGATTCGCTTCTGTCAACCAACTTTGCTCAGCAAGGCATCCTGACCTGATGCATTGACCATGATAGAATCAAATCCAGCCCGAAAATCCAGCAGGAAGCACGATGGATATCACACAACTGGTCGACCGATACCTACTGAGCGATGAGATCAAGCAGCATGTAGCCGCCTCATCTAAAAAAACCGGAAGCTTAGGGTATGATCCCTGGGGATTTCAAGCCGACACCAACCGCACTGGCTTAGGACTTATGAAGATTGTGTACGAGCGCTACTATCGTACGCAAGCTCTAGGACTGGAAAATATCCCGAGACATGGACGACTTCTGATCATTTCCAACCATAGCGGCTTTCTACCCATGGATGGTGTTTTGATCGGCATGGCCATGGCTCTTAATCCTCACGGCTCCCGTTTACCCCGGGCCATGATTGAGCGTTTTTTCCCCACCGTCCCCTACATGGGCAACTTGATGAACAGCTTAGGCGCTGTACTCGGCGATGTTCACAACTGCATGGATATGCTGCGCAATGAAGAAGCCGTTATCGTATTCCCTGAAGGGGTACGCGGAACCGGCAAGGGCTGGCATCGTCGTTACCAATTGCAGCGATTTGGCCGCGGTTTTATGCACATGGCCATGGAAACCGGCACACCCATCCTACCCGTAGGCGTAGCTGGTTGCGAAGAGTCCTTCCCTATGTTTGGCAATGCAGCGACCCTGGCCAAACTGCTCGCACTGCCTTACTTACCCCTAGGATTGCCCTTTCTGCGCAGCAAGGTCGTGATCAGTTTCGGGCAACCCATGTACTTTCAAGCAGATAACCCGACCGAGAGCATGGTTGAAAAACAAGTCATGAATGTTAAATCCGCCATCGAAGCCCTGATGCAGCAAAGTCAGACCGTAAGGAACGCATTATGAGTGAACGCCCCTATTTGCTGATTACTGGAGCCGCCGGCGCACTGACACAACAAGTCATCAGACGTTTACGCCGTGATTATCGCCTGGTCGTTTGCGACGCTCGTCGCGAAGTCAGCATGCCTGCTGACATCCCTAGTTTTCATATTGACTTTAACAAGCGTCACTTTGAAGATCTGTTTCGTCAGTATCCATTCAGCGGAATCATTCACCTTGGGCGCATAGGCCCCAATGAATCGACTCGCATGCATCGTTATAATGCCAACGTGCTAGGCACACAACGACTGTTTGACCTCAGCGTAAAATATGGTGTCCCCCAGGTATTGGTGTTATCCACCTATTTTGTTTACGGCGCCAGCCCCTATAACCCTGCCATGCTAACAGAAGATGCCCCACTCAAGGCTACAGAGATCACCATGGACTTGGTCGATTCCGTAGAACTGGAAAATCTATCCAATATCTATTTATGGAAACACCCCGAACTTAATATTACGGTGCTACGCCCATGCAATATTGTAGGTCCTGGCGTCAATAACAGCATGAGCGTCCTGTTGTCTTCAGCTCGGGCTCCGGTATTGGCCGGATTCTCTCCCATCATGCAGTTTATTCACTTGGAAGATATGGCCGATGCCATCGTGTTGGCTTATGAGAAAAATAAACCAGGCATTTATAACGTTGCACCCGATGACTGGGTTGCCTACCAGCGAGCTGTTGAACTGTGTGGCTGCAAGAAAATATGGGTTCCCTCCATTCCTCCTGCTCTACCACTTGCTATTGCACGTCGCATGAAATGGAAGGGATTTCCTCCGTATTTGCTGCAATACTTTAAATACCCGGTTACTCTCAATGGTCATTTGTTCCGCGACACGTTTGATTTTCACCCTCAATATACACTTTGCGAAATTATGACCCATTACCGACTGCTCAAAGAATAAACAACTTAGGCACGAAAAGCTCGATGCACAAAACGCGTTAAGCTGCCAAGCACCGGCCAGGATTGCCATATCACAGTGGGGTCCCAGAAATCGACATGCTCGATGATGCGGCCCTCCACATTCAGTTGCATACGGCTACATCCTTCCACCATAAACACCTTATTTTCCTTCTTGCAGCATAAAACTCCCAGAATATACATAACTCATGATCACGCCTCATCCAAGAAGTCACCACGAAGCGAGGATCCTCCAAGCGAGTGAACATATGACGAAAAATCTTCTCAATCGCCTCATGCCCTCGCACCTTTTGAAAAGGGTCCTGAAATACTGCATCTTCCGCATAATAACGACCCAGATCATCCAATGAACCCGGTGTCAATTTTTCAAACCAGCCGATCAGATCGATCTCCATCACGCAGTTTCCAGATAGTGACTTAACAAGGCAAATCGCCAACGGTAGGGCAGCACTTGTATGAACTTCATCAAAAAAGTGAAGCCTTTAGGAAAGTGAATCTCAAAATCCCCCTGCTGCATGCCTTGCATGATGGCTCGACTTGCATCCTCAGGACTTTGCAAGGCAGGCATGGAAAACGCGTTTTTAGCGGTCAACCGAGTCGCCACAAACCCCGGATTGATGAGAAACACATTCAGTCCACGCGCATGCAGATCGGCATACAGGATTTCTGCCAAATTAATCAGGGCGGCCTTGGTCGGGCCATAGACGGTAGCTCGGGGCAGCCCCATATATCCGGCAACACTAGCAATCAGAGCAATACTCCCCTGGCCCCGACGCAACATGCGTGGCAACACTTGCGCCAATCCATCGTAAAGGCAGGACAGATTCACAGCGATAGTCCTGTGTGCTTGCATAGGTTCCATTTCCCATACAGACTCTGGCAAATAATCAGCAACGCAATAGATAAGCATATCAACATCATTCCATCGCGTGCATATGGCATCGTGCGCTGCCTGCCAAGCTGCAGCATCAAGCACATCTAGCGGCAATACCATGGCATGGCCATGAGCATCAGCAACCGTTTGCAAGCCACTTTCATCACGTGCGCTCAAAGCAACCCTGGCTCCAGCACACAAAAGTTTCCGAGCCAGGGCTGCACCTATGCCACTAGAAGCTCCAATCAACCAAATGCGTTGATCTACCCAGTGTTCTACGGGTTTATTTAAGGGACGAAACATGCTGCTCTCCCATGTGCTTTGAGAAAGCCAGCGTGACATGTCCCAAGGTCCAACCCCAAAAACTCATACGGGTTACATTGAGCACATGTTCGGCATCGATGGCATACATCCAGTCATCCATACGTACTGGCAATGTATGCCCGTGTACAGGCAAATCCAGAACATAATTCCAGTGCAAGGCATTACCAGCCATCTGTCCTGTTGCCACCCCTACAACATCGGCAGCATACCCCGTTAACTCGCCAGGATGAACTGATCGCAAAAGCCATGTACGTGTGGGGTGCGTACCATCGAGGTTATCAAATACTTCATGTAGTACCAGGGAATCGCCTTGCTGCACTCCTTGCGTCTGCACTTTAAAACGGCGCAAGACCTTGCCATGCCTGTCCTGAAAAATTCCGTTGCCTTCCACATTGCCCTGAAAATACTTAACCGCATCAAAAGCAGGCTTTTGGTCTGCATATTGTCTAACTTGCTGGCCGGAACAGGCCATCAATACCCATGGCAGCACGTATATTAACCTTCGAAATGGCATAGTCCTTCCTCAGGCTCGCTGTAAAAGAAACTGCACCACATCCGTGCGCTGCTCATCAAATCCGGCTTCGCAATAAGCCAGGTATAATCGCCAGGTCTTGATAAAAGACTCATCAAATCCTAAAGCCCTTACAGCAGGCAAAGCCGCCTCAAAGCGCTGGCGCCAGCGCCGCAGAGTCTCGGCATAGTCCTTGCCGAACTCCAGGCTGTTGATGACCTGCAGGTGCTGCTCTGCTGCAGATTCGACAAAGCGAGGCACCGAGGGAAGCATGCCACCGGGAAAAATAAATTGACGTATAAAATCACTGCTTCGACGGTAAAGTGTGAAACGCGACGCTTCGATGGTGATTGACTGTATTAATGCCTTGCCACCCGGCAACAACCTGTCGTGAACAACCTTGAAGTATTTGCTCCAGAAAGATTCTCCCACCGCCTCAAACATCTCGATGGACACTACGGCATGGTATTGCCCCTTAACATCACGATAATCGGACAACTCCAGTTCAACCAGTTCAGACTGTATACGCTGCTTAGCCAGATTCAACTGCTCTGTAGACAGCGTTATCCCATGGACCTGAACACCACGCTGTGCTGCATAGTCAGCAAACCCACCCCACCCACAACCTATTTCAAGTACACGCATACCCGGCTCTAATCCCAGCTGATCGAAAACTCGGCGATATTTTTTTTCCTGGGCTTGCTCAAGAGTTATTGAATACTGACCATCAAACCAGGCACTGGAATACGACCATCCATCATCCAGCCATAGTCGATAAAACTCATTCCCTATATCATAATGCGCATGGATGTTACGACGACTGCCGCGACGGGTATTGGAGCGCATACGGTCTATCAGCATAAAAATAAGCTGCCCCCAGCGCTGTCCCCACACGGCCTGTTTCATGGCGTCCTCATTTTGCAAGGCAAAGCGCAAAACTGCAGTCAGATCAGGAGAATCCAACCAACCTTCACGATAAGCCTCTGCAAATCCAATATCGCCATGGGCAAGAACACGCGAACAGGCTCGCCAATCCGCAATATGCAACTGTGCTCCGGGCTCCTCTCTGGCATCACCAAATACCGTACGCGATCCACCGGGGCTCACCAGCGTCATATGTCCATGATGAGCATGATTTAACAAATCCAAAAAAGACCTAGCACCTGCTGGCACCGCAGAACTACGGAACGTCAAGTCATGTGGTTTGTTCATGGTGTCATCCTTCGCATACGATTGATTTTGTTCAGACTGTAAAACGTCAAGCCCTGGGACCATAGCCGCAGCGCCTGACCTAGTATCCTTGCTGTGATTCCCACGGTGAGTAAAGGTTGTTTCAGCCAAGCACGTCGCAAACTGCTCGCACCAAGAGGCTGCCGACTACCGGAGATGGCCGTCTTGATCAGGCATCCGTCATCATCGCAGTAATCGATGCCCATAAAGGATGTTGAATCCTGCTCACGCACGTGAAACTCATAATGGCCCTCCACCTTAAAAAACGGTGAAACATGCATGCTTTTCTCCACACGCAGCACGCTATGTTCGGTTAGGGGACGGCCATTCGTATCAGCCACGACATAGTGACAGTGCTGGCCAAAGGTATTATTGACATCAGCTATGACCGACCTGAGACATCCCTGCTCGTCATACCCATAAAAGAAACTTACCGGGACAAAGGCATACCCCATGATGCGAGGAAACGTCTGCATGTGGATATCGCCATTAACCTCAATACCGTGACTAGACCATAATTGACGGGCCCAAACTGACAGATCCGAACCATCACGCGGCCCCATATCACGTTGATGTAGAGCTAGCGGAGCCCATCGGTCTATGCCCAGCCAGAACTGATCTAATTCAGCCCAGAACTTGAGGTTCACCCGCACGTAAAACACGGGATAAACAAAGCCGTGAAGGTGAGGATGCAGGCGTTCATGCATCACGCGCCCCTCATAGACCCAGCCCATGACTGCATCATTCATAACTGCGCCCATGCTGGTTCTATTCCCCAGCATTTTGCGACCTGCAGTGCTGAGCGCAGGCCATCTTCATGAAAACCATAACGCGTCCATGCGCCAGCATAGTAGGTATGGCGCCGTCCCTGGAGTCCCGGTAAGCGCCGCTGTGCATCCAGAGCAGCGGCATCGAACAACGGATGATCATAGGTATACTGCCCTAACACACCCTCCGGCTCTTGTCCTGGATTTAAGGTCACAAAGACAGGCGTCTGGAACGGCAGCGGCTGTAATTTATTCAGCCAGTAACTTACGCAAACCGGCTGACTTGGCTGATCTTGCTCGGCGCGATAATTCCAGGCAGCCCATAGCTTTTTCATCGCTGGCATCCAGCGTACATCGGTATGTAGCCATGCCTGATTTTTCTGGTAGCGCACAGATCTTAATACCGAACTTTCATCAGCATCTGCATCTTGAAACATGGCCAGGGAATCAGGGGCATGTGCGGCGAGCACCACGGCATCAAAATGTTCACGCCCAGCTTTACTGGTAATCCATACGCCTTGGTCATCACGTTCTATCCGTGCCACGGGACAACATGTTCTGGGATACGCAATTTCAGTCAGCAATTTGTCAACATAACTGCGTGAGCTTCCCACCACGGATAACCAACGAGGACGGCCGTTAATCTGCAACAAACCATGATTAAGGCAAAACTGCAAAAAGCTGGCTGCAGGATATCGCAATACATCCTGACTGGGGCTAGACCATATGCACGCCGCCATGGGCAACAGATAGTGATGTCGAAATGCATCTCCGTAGCCTTGCTCATGCAACAGATCACCTAGAGAAATACCTCGCTGCCTGGCCATCAACAGGTTCGATTCTGCCCGACGATTGAAGCGTAAAAGATCCAGCAACATGCCCAAAAAATCAGGATTTAGTATATTGCGTCGCTGTCCAAACACCGTATTGAGACTGGTTCCAGACCACTCCAGGCATCCTTCGCCTAAGCTGACAGAAAAACTCATATCGCTGGGGCAAGTTGCCACCTGCAATTCCTTAAATAATCCAAGCAGATTCGGGTAGGTACGTTCATTAAGCACCAGAAATCCTGTATCTACCGCACAGGTCTTTCCTTCCAACGTAACATCAACCGCATGAGCATGACCACCCATACGCTGGTCTGCCTCAAACAGCGTGACCTGATGCTTAGTGCTGAGCAGATAGGCTGAGGCCAATCCGGCAATACCCGAGCCCACCACTGCAATATGCTGACCTGGATGCCGTGCATTTTTAATATTCATAACATTCGGTAGTTTTTTTTACGATGTGGTATTATATAAGCACCGCTGAGATAAAAAATCTACTCATTAGTAAATATTTTTATGAGAGAGTAATATGAACTTTAAAGATCGGGCATTTTGTCTGCGCGAAGCTGCCATCCTTGATGCAACCACAGAAACGCTTGCACAACGTGGCTTTGATCAGTTAACCATGGATGATATTGCTGTACGCGTGGGGATATCCAAACCTAGTCTTTATAAACACTTCAAGAGCCGGGAAGATTTGGTCGCAGCTACGATGACGCGATTGTTACACCGCGCACAGGATACGCTGAATGCGCTGCAGCCAGACCTGTCAGCATACCAACAGCTAACCGCTTTGTTGACCTGGGCCATTGATGTTCGGCTTGCCGGGGGCTTACCTTTCTTACCTTCCACCAATGCCAATATACGCGACATGCTCATGCGTAACGCTGACTATATGTCAGCTATTACCCTGTTGAACCTGCGCATCATGCAGTTGGTGCAACAAGCTAAGGCTGCAGGAGATTTAAACCCTGAGCTTCCTGACACGGTGATCCTGTTTAGTTACTACGCTCGAACCTGCGACCCCACCGTAGAGTTTCTGCAAACGTTCAGCGACTTAAGTCCTGAAAACATACGCCAGCATATGCTAGATGTATGCTTTCAAGGTCTCTCTGGCATACGAAAGGACTAGGCAGCAGCCGCGTGCAGCTGCCACTGCTCAGGATAAAGATCAAAACTACCCGCCAGCAAACTGCTTGCGATTTTTAGCGGATCCCCGCGGTCATCGTGGGTGACGGTATTTAAATCCAGCACAGAAGGACTCGATAGCCGTTGTTTATGGCGATCCAAAAGCAATAGAATTTTAGGACGCAAACGCCTTTGCTGGTTTTGCTCCATGACGATGCCTACCTGTTCTGAACTCAATCGCACCAAAGTTCCCGTAGGGTAAACACCTATGGCCTGTATAAACTCATCAACCAGCCGAGCCTGAAAGGTCTGGTTGCGCAATTCGTATAGCCTTGACACCGCTTCAACCGAGGTTAAAGCCTGACTATGTTGCCGAGGACTGGTCATAGCATCATAGGTATCGACAATGCCGGCTATCTTGGCCATGGGAGCAATAGCATTGCCCGCTAGTCCGCGTGGATAGCCTGAACCATCAAAGCGCTCATGGTGCTGTGCTACCACCGTCAGCATCGCTGGATTGACCCACGGTGACTGGCCCAAGATTTCAAGGCCATAATCCACATGAGCCTTCATCGCCTCACGTTCTTCAGCCGTCAGCCGAGGTTTACGCAAAAGCTCGGTAGGCAGGCGAGTTTTACCCACATCCATCAACAGTACAGCCAAGCCTAACCCATCAAGCGTGGCCTTGCTCAAGCCAAGATAACGTCCAAAAACAATGGCCCAGATGGAGCCGCGTATGGCATGAGCATAACTGTAACCATCTTTGTCACGCATACGCGCTAGCCACACCATGGCATCTGGATTGCGGATAACACTGTCTACGATACCTGATGCCACTTCCTGGGTGGTAGAAAGCGCTTGGGTATGCCCCTGCTTCATCTGGTCAAAAACACGACTAACGGTGGACGTGAACTGCTCAAAAATCATGGCACCTGATGCCACCTCATCAGGCATAGCTACCAGAGTGGGGTAGTTACCCGCCTTAGGCTTGTTTGTAACATTGACGACCCGTCCTGAACCAGCCTCACCATTCATGTTAACGCCAGCACTACGCGCTACATCAATGTACACCTCGCGACAATATCGTCGAAGCGTATCAATTTCTGCTAACTCGCGAATGAAAAAACCCTGCAGGGGAAACGGCGTTTCTATCCACGGCCTATCAAGCCTGGACACAAACATGCCCTTGCACAGATGATCCACAGACAGCTTACGCATTCCAACGGCCATAATGCCATCCCCACGGAGCCTAGACTCCAGCTAACCCTGTCAATACTATAACGTCAATTAAATGTTAAAGGCCAGCCCCTTGCCTGGCATCTTACTCAAGACATGATACGGTTCACATCTTCCTGCCTCAGTTATCCTGACTTTTATCTGATTTTGACTGGGCCGCCGACTTTTCATGACCTCTTAGCTCCTGCAAAAGCTCAGTCAAAGCATCTAGGCGCGAGTGCAAAGTCTCAATATCACGCTGCGACGGTATCCCCAAACGCCCCAAAGTACTGCTCAAGCCGTCATCAAGTACACGCTCAACCCGACCCAGGGTATCACTAGCCTTTTCCCGCATACGACCACGCACCTCTTCAACCATACCAGCGGCTTCGCGGGTTCTGTGCTCTATCTCTTCGCCAGCCTTGACCAGAGCATCAAAAAACTTGCCCCCTTCCTCATCGCTACGAGAAAACGCACCTAGCCCTGCCAACCAGATCTGTTGGGTATAACGACGCAAATCTCCCTGCGCCCCAGCTCCCTTGATCTTACTACGCTCTGTTCTGCGCTTCGTATCACTCATCAGACCATCTCCCCCAAAAGACAAATTGTACACAACCTCCATCAACTGACAAAGTGGGTTAACTGACTAAAAATCATAGCCAACAAAATAGCCCAAGGCAGCCCCCACAAACCATGCGGTGAAGCAAGCAGCCAAGCTCTGAGTTCTCGCAATGCAGACACGTGCTCCGCCGACAAACTATCCTTGACATAGGGAGCTAAATACTCAGCTGATTCCCGTTTCCAGGTAGGCTCAGCCAAACCACTAAGCAACATCGGGCGAGCCAGCGCACGAGCGCGGCATTGCAGGCGCACCCATGCTGCATGACCTAGCCAGCGCTTAAACAATCGCGTGAACACATCCGGACTCAGCAAACGATCTAGATGCTGGACCAAAATCCTTTCCATCCCCTCTTCGTGACTTAAGAACAGGGCTCCCATGATTTTTCTTGTATCCAGGACCTCCTGCAATAGCCAAGCTGACCAGCCTTTGGCGGGCAATTCTGCAGACGGCTCCCACCTCCAGGCCCAAGATGCCAACCACCATGGCCATGACAAGGCCAGCAACATCTCCAGGAATAAATGCATAGAACTCATGCCCCCGGGAATCCAGCCGGGTATACCGCATAAAAAACCACCCAACCCCCACACTCCCAGTACACGGGGTGTAAGTGGCAATAAAGCAGCATAACAACTTACCAGTTGTCCTGACCGCAGCATAGACTGGGCCATCCATGGCTGAAAATCCAACCATGCACGGCTTTGCCTGAGCACATCCTCCACCCAATCATCAAACCAACGATCCAATTCATGCTGACCATGACGGTAAATCTGCTCCTTTACCCAAGGCGGCACGTTTTCCCAGCGAACAGCATCTTCGCCAGAGAAGCATTGATCCATGATCCACGGCATACGCTGAGCGGCCAGTCGAGACAGATGCTTAGCCATATGCTCCGGTTGCATGCGTTCCAACCAGACATCTGTACTTGATGCTCCTGGAAACACAGTCTGCCACAAACGGCTAGCATACCTCTGTGCTTGAGCAGGAATAAAGCCCAGCCAAGGCCACAACCTCGTGGGCTGACCTGGATACAACAACATGAACCGCAATGCCACACCTGATACCACCGATAGCAGGATAGGCAAGCACGGCAGCAAGCTGTGGGCATTTATCATCCCGACAAGCTGTGGCAAGCCATCTCTCCCTCAAAGAGCCGGTTTGAACCTGACGATATGGCCGTCATGGAATTGTCATGACAGTGATTGTAGTGCGATGGGGACAGCGGTTACAGTGGCAAGCGGGCCATTCATACAAAGCCTAAATGGTAAGTGGATGTTTTAGCCCCTTAAATACTACAATAACCCGTACCGATGGCCATCCTTCCAACATGCCCGATACCAGCGAACATTCCGACCAGCAACCATCCAGCCTTGGCCATTACGTCGCGCTAGGGACCGTGGAAGCTTTGCTCAATACGGCGCTGGCTCTAGATCCTGAAACCACGCGGGCACTCACAGCGCATGCAGGCACGGTCATCAAACTTAAAATACGCGAGCCGTACATGGTGTTCTACCTGATCATTGATCATGAAGGGCTCGAGGTGCGTGACGAGTATCCCGGCCACACTGATATACGCATCATCACCAGCCTGAACACGTTAGGCCGTTACCTGTTAGGCATGAAGATATCATTGGAGGACATAAAACTCTGGGGAAAATCTGAAGAAATTTTTGCCCTAACTAACATCCTGCGTGAATTTGATCTGCGAACAGCCTTTACCCGATGGTTACGTGAACATGTCAACTTAGGCGATATCCTAGAACGCTTGCGCCAGAAAGACGCCAGTTGGCTTCACGAACTCACACCCATCCCTGGCTTGCTCCGCGACACCCTGCTGCAACTTAAGACCCTGAATCAGCGCCTGGAACTGCAACAACATCAATTGCAGCAGCACGCCGTTCACATGCAAAGGCAGCGACGCTTTGATCTGGCCATTTTGGTTGCACTGGCTGCAGCCGCGCTCTGGCTACCTGGCACAGGGCTAGAACATCCAGACTCCGTGCATAAGGTGATACTGTTGATAGCCTTTGCGTTACTACTCAGCCGCACATTGACATGAACGTCAGTCTCGTTTACGCCGACCCAGTAAAGCATTCAACCCATCATTAACAATATCGGCCCCACTGCGCGCCACCTGCCAGGTACGATCACGCAGCACATCGGCCGCCGAGGTGTCACTTAACGCCTCAGCCATAGCCTTACGCACACGCGTTTCTACCAAACGCCCAATTTCCTGATGCAAGTCCTGTAACCGCCTTTCCCAGCGCGGACGGACATAGTGAGCGTATAGATAACTTCCTACCACCAAAGTTATCAATGAAGATAAAACTGCTGACAGCAACGCTGCTGTAAGGATTTGCACCCGAGACACCCCATCTGTACAGCCCTGTGGGCAATCGCTATCATCACGAACCAGAGGTTTTGAGAAACCGTCATGATCGCCATTGAAATCACCAACCTAGATGACTTGGTCAAGGAACATCGAGGCCCGCTCACTGCCATTATAGGTAAGCTCGTGACAGATGTAGAAGCCGAAGTAGAAAAAATCATTATGAATGAGTTGCTGGCCGAGTTTGAAAAACGGGGAATACATTGCCAGATGGCCAGCATCGCTGGTATTAGCATCCGGCGGTTTGAGAGCACCTGACCGGTGCCCTCCCCCACGCAGACAAGATATTACAACACCACGTCCCGCATCCTCCAAAACCACCAGGATGCCACCCAACAGGTGGCATAAAACAGCAAGAAGCCGAATAAGGCTAGTTGCGCGCCTCCCCACAGCGCCAGTGACGATGCCAACATGAGCGGAATAATGAATCCGCCCACTGCACCCAATGCGCTCGATATGCCCAGTAAAACAGCACGTTCCCGCGCCACATCACTGCCTTGATGCTGCCGGCATACAGCATGTAGCATTTCCAGCACAACCCCATGCGCCAAGCCTGTCAGCAGGAACAGTATACAGAACGACACAACGAAGCCATCTACACTACCACTACCGTCACCTCCCGAAGGCAGGCTAAGAAACAGCCCACTCACCGCTAGCATGATCAGCATGAACAGATAGAAAGACAGGCGCGACCCTCCAGCACGATCTGCCATACGCCCACCCAAAGGCATGCATAGTGCCCCCAACATGGGACCTAATACGAGGTAACTACCGAGAACATCATGGGGAAACTGATTTTTGGCCAACAATCCAAATACCGCAGAAAAACCTATGTAAGAACCGAAACTCCCCAAATACAGCCAAGCTAACCATGCATTTTCGCCATATCGAAAGGCTTGGCGTATATCTCTCATGGTAATAGGAGCAGGCTGGATATCATCCATGCCTAACTCAGCCAAAACCACCACCACCACAATAGGCAACACCCAGATCCAGCCCAGATTCTGTAGCCAGACCCCTTGGTGCATCATCGACAGAGGATGCCCACTCAATACGCCAAACAAGGGGCGTTGCATCACCCATGGCCCCACACCCTGCAGTAAAGCAATACCTAGGTTACCCAAACCCGCCGTCATACCCAAAGCTGCCCCCTGACTTCGACCAGGAAACATCTGACTGGTATAAGCCATAGCGGAAGCAAAACTGCCGCCACCCAAGCCAGCCAGCAAGGCCACGACTAACAACAGAACAAAAGGGGTAGCCGTGTCCTGTACCACCCATCCCATAGCAAGGGCAGGCAACAACAAACTCAAGGTAGATAAAACAGTAAACATGCGTCCATCCATGCGCGTCACGGCTACCGCATAGATCAAACGCAACACAGCACCTGAGCAGGCTGGAGCTGCAGTCAGCATGAATAACTGAGTGGCATCAAGGCGAAAACCCACTTGCGGCAACCACAAGACCAATACCGACCAGCTCATCCAGACAGCAATAGCCAGCATCAAACTAAAACTTGAGATCAACAGATTACGTTGTGCCAGTTTTCGTCCTTGACGACCCCAAAACTCGGAATTTTCCGGGTCAAACGTCATGCTTATGGCCATAAACCTACACTCCTCGCGTGAAATGACTGGAGAAGTTTGCCACGCTGACACCACCCAATTATGTCGCAGATCAAAAACGACAACGCTAACACGCGCAAGTGAGCAGTGACTGTACGGTCATCGCCACACCCATAACAAGACCGATAAAACCACACCTGTTCCCCACAGCATGAGAGGACCGCTAACCAGGTAGGGGTATACCATC
>JABEVH010000007.1 GCA_013043915.1 Pseudomonadales bacterium | reverse complement strand
GAATTATACCAGTTATGCCGCCACCCCTTCTTCGCTGTGTGCAGCCAAGTCGATGGTATGGGGCTTAGGTGCGGGATTAACAGCTCCCTTATTTGATGGTGGAGCGTTACGCGCTGAAAAGCGTGCCTCAGAACAGGCATTCAATGCGGCGGGTGCGACGTACAGACAGACCATCATCAAGGCTTTTCAGAACGTAGCAGATGCATTGACTGCCCTGCAACAGGATGATGCAACTGAAACAGCTCGACAGCAGGCCGCTACGGCAGCTGAGACCAGCTTGAAGTTGGCGCTTCAAAGTTACGATGCGGGGGCTCAGCCCTTGGCCAGTGTCTTAATTGCGGAGCAGCAGGTAGAAAATGCTCATCTGGCTAGCGAGGCGGCTCACGCCGCTCGTTTGGCTGACTGTGTTGCCTTATACCAAGCCCTAGGGGGGCGTTGGGATCAGGTTGAATCCAAGAATCAGGCTAAAAAGGGAGTGAAACCATGACCCGGCGTATGGTGATCATGTTGTTGTGCTTTGTGCTGGTCGTGGCTGGTCTGGGTTTGTATAAGACGATGCAAATCAAGGCGATGATAAAAAAGTTTGCCGCCATGAAGCCGCCACCTGTTCCGGTGTCCGTGATAGGGCTGCAACCGGCACAGTGGCAATCTCGTGCCGCTACGGTGGGCTCCTTGCGTGCCGTACATGGTGTGGATATAAGCAGTGAAATAGCGGGGTTGGCCACCGCTGTGCCCATGCATTCCGGGCAGCAGGTACACCGTGGTCAGGTGCTGGTTCAGCTTAATGATGCGGAGGAGCGCGCGCAAAGCGATGCTCTTAAGGCTGCTGCAGATCTTGCCAGAATTAACCTGGACCGTGATCGCAAACAGTTACTTGCTCATGCAGTTGCCCAAGCTGTTGTGGATGCTGACCTGGCCGACTTAAGTGGCAAGCTGGCTCAGCTGCATGCCCAGGAGGCTCTGGTGGCCAAAAAGGCTATACGCGCTCCCTTTGAGGGGCGTTTGGGTGTGGTGACTGTAAACCCCGGACAATATGTCAATCCGGGTGACAAGCTGGCTTCGTTACAGACAACCGATCCTGTTCTGGTCGATTTCAGTGTGCCACAGAGCGTTGTTCCTCAATTGCATGTTGATGGCCAGGTCAAAGTTTTGGTCGATAGCGCTCCAGGTCAGGATTTTAGTGCCAGAATTACTGCCCTGGATTCCAAGATTGATACGGTAACCAGAAATATCATGGTGGAAGCATCCGTCGCCAGCCATGGTGGTTTGCTCATGCCTGGAATGTTTGCTCGGGTTAAGGTGGACACGGGAGATATACAGAATTATCTCACCTTGCCCCAGACAGCCGTGGTCTATCACCCTTACGGCGATGTTGTTTTTGTGGCGGAAGGAACTACGAGCCAGGGTGGTCATGCCAAAGTGCATCAGGTTTTTGTGAACCTGGGGCCTGTCCGAGGAGACCAGGTGGCCGTGTTGTCAGGGTTAAGTGCTGGTCAGATGGTGGTGACCTCTGGTGGGCAATTGCTGAAGAACGATGATGAAGTCGTCATCGACAACCGGCATGCTCCTTCCATGGATGCTCATCCTGAAACACCTAATGATGAATAGGGCCCAGTGAGGATTGCAGCATGCGCTTTACCGACTTGTTTATACGTCGTCCTGTATTGGCGACGACGCTCAGCCTGCTTATCCTGGTGCTTGGGCTGCGTTCAATCAATCTGTTGCCGGTACGGGAGTTTCCTAGAACCGACAATGCCGTAATCACGGTGACGACCTACTATACCGGGGCAGATCCAGCTCTGGTAGCAGGCTTTATCACCACACCGTTGGAGAACTCAGTAGCCCAGGCTGAGGGCATCGACTATATGACTTCAGCCAGTACGCAGGGTTCCAGTGTCATTACTGCCAATCTTCGCCTGAACTATGACCCCAACAAGGCACTTACCGATGTGACAACCAAGGTAAATGCCGTGTTGAATCAGTTGCCGCAGGGAACTTTGCAGCCGGTAATCACGGTGACGGTAGGCGATACCCTGGACTCCATGTACATCGGATTTTATAGCAAAGTATTGCCGACCAATAAAATTACCGATTACCTCATCCGTGTCGTGCAACCGAAATTGCAGGCCGTCGATGGCGTGCAGCTTGCTGAAATTCTGGGTAAACGGCAATTTGCCATGCGCATCTGGATGGACTCTGCAGCTTTACAGGCGCATGGATTGAGTGCTACCGATGTTTATAACGCATTAGCAGCAAACAACTATATTTCAGCGGCAGGGCGTACTGATGGCGATATGGTTACGGTCAATCTGACCGCTGATACAGGTTTGAGTAGCGTCGATGATTTCAGGGACATGATCGTTAAGCAGTCACAAGGTACGCTGGTTCGTCTGAAGGATGTTGCCAAGGTAACGCTCGGGTCGGAAGATTATAATACCCAAGTGGGCTTTGATGGGCAAAAGGCTGTTTACATCGGTATCAAGGTAGCCCCGACCGCCAATTTGCTCACGGTTGTGGACGCTGTACGCAAGGCCTTACCGCCAATTGTGGAACAGTTGCCTCAGGGCTTGCAGGGTAAGCTGGTCTACGACGCAACCAAGTACGTGGACAGCGCTATCCATGAAGTGATTATGACGTTGGTTGAGGCGCTCCTGATTGTGACGGTTGTAATCTTCCTGTTCTTGGGGTCATTACGCTCGGTCATCATTCCTGTTATTGCCATGCCCTTATCGTTGATTGGCGGGATATTCATGATGCTGGTTCTGGGCTATACCATTAACCTTTTGACGCTATTGGCGCTGGTACTGGCGATAGGGCTGGTGGTTGATGATGCCATTATCATCGTTGAGAACGTGCATAGACATCTTGAAGAAGGTTTGACACCGTTTCAGGCAGCCTTGAAGGGCGCGCGCGAACTGGCTGGGCCTATTATAGCTATCTCGGTGGTTTTGATTGCCGTTTATGTGCCCATCGGTTTTATGGGAGGGCTGACGGGGGCTTTGTTTACGGAGTTTGCTTTCACCTTGGCGGGTGCAGTAGCTGTCTCAGCGGTCATAGCACTGACTTTATCACCCATGATGTGTTCAAAGTTTCTCAAACCGCATCAAGGGAGTGAAGGAGGGCTAGCCAACTATCTGGATAGTT
>JABEVH010000150.1 GCA_013043915.1 Pseudomonadales bacterium | reverse complement strand
GTACTGAGATACAACTCTGCCCCGCCTGCGCGTAAACGCCTTGCAAAAGCCGCGGCACCACCTGAATCAGATCGGCACTCGCTGAAACTATACAGGCTGCATTGCCACCCAGCTCCAGGATCACCTTCTTTTTGCCGGCACGCGCCTTGATCGCCCATCCCACCGCTGCCGACCCCGTAAAGGAAAGGAGACGTAAACGCTGATCCGTGACCAGATTCTCTGCAACATCGCGATCACAGGGCAGCACTGAAAACGCCCCTAGAGGCAATCCAGAACCAGCTAAAATCTCTGCCATCACCAAGGCACTTATTGGCGTTAAACTCGCTGGCTTCAAAATAAAGGGACAACCCGCAGCGATGGCAGGAGCCACTTTATGCGCCACCAAGTTAAGGGGAAAATTAAACGGAGCAATCAGCAGGACAGGCCCCACGGGCACACGTTTAACCATACCCCGATAACCTAAACCACGCGGAGTGACATCCAGCGACAACATCTCGCCACCTGATTCGATGCAGCAATCAGCAGCATGAGCAAAGGTTTCTATCAGTCGATCAACCTCGACGCGAGCATCACGCAGGGGTTTGCCTGCCTCAACACAAAGTATCTGGGCGAGCTCCTCGGCCCTGACCTGAAACTCTCTAACGCAATACCGTAGAATCTCTTGCCGGCGAAAACGAGGCAAAGCAGCCATCACAGAGGCAGCAGCACAGGCAGCGATGATAGCTCGCTCCGTAATATCAGCATCCGCTCGAGCCACCTTAGCGGCCACCTGCCCGCTATAAACATCTAGAACCATTATATCCAGCGGTGTTGATTCTGGCTCTCCTCCCACGTAAAGAGGATAAAAATTACGCATAACGATTGACACAGCGCCCCTCCCTAATTAACAGCTGCAACCCAAAAACATAGCCTCCTTTAAGAAAAATACGCCCTTATTTGTCGATAGTTCATAAAATGACATGATTCAGGACTACAAGGCTGCGCCCTAGACTGTTAGCATGACACTTTCTGACCTTAATCCTCGCGAGCCTTCATGTCTGTCAACGAATTCTCCCGTATATGCTCTGTCGTCGGCGACGATTTTTCACAAGTAGGAGATAGCATACGTACATCCCTGCAAGCGGGTGTACCCCTGATTAACCATGTCGCTGACTACATCATAGGTAGCGGTGGCAAGCGACTGCGCCCCCTGACCTGTCTGCTCGCTGCCAGGGCTTGCGGCTACCAGGGGAACACCCATATCCAGGTTGCTGCTACGGTAGAGATCCTGCATACCGCTACCTTGTTACACGACGATGTGGTTGATGAATCCAAGTTACGCCGTGGACACGCCACGGTCAATGCCACCTGGGGCAATGCTACCGCCGTATTGATCGGGGACTACCTGATCTCCCGCGCCTTTCAGATGATTGTTGAACTTAAAAACCAGGACGTCTTGGAAGTTATGGCTAGCAGCACCTGTATCATCTCCGAAGGAGAAGTGTTGCAACTGATCAGCCAGCGCGATCCTGACACCACAGAAGAACGTTATATGCAATTCATCCATGGCAAAACCGCTAAAATGTTTGAAGCAGCGGCAGAAAGCGGGGGCGTTCTGGGCAACAAGAACCTGCGCGGTGCTATGGTTCATTATGCCCGTCACATGGGCGCAGCCTTCCAGATCATCGATGACGTTCTAGATTACATGTCTACCAGCACTGAACTCGGCAAAAATGTGGGTGATGACCTAGCGGAAGGCAAACCCACGCTACCCCTGATACAAGCCATGAAAGTTACCCCTGAACATGATGCAGAACTCATCCGCCAAGCCATACGCACAGGGGGCCTAGAGCACTTACAACGCATCATCAAGATCGTTCAAGAATCTGGAGCTGTTGACTACGCTCATGCCGTAGCCAGTCGTGAATCGCAACTGGCCATCGCTGCCCTAAACCCCGTTCCGGATTCGCCTTACAAACAAGCCATGATCGACTTGGCAGAACTAGCCTTGAACCGAGCACATTAATCATCGAATCTGCGAGTATTTATCCCTAAACCCTGCCACCAACCCTTTTCAGCTGAGGCCGACTTCAGTACAATGCCGGCCTTCATGGCAAGATGCCTAGAACCGGGGTGTAGCTCAGCTTGGTAGAGCGCTGCGTTCGGGACGCAGAGGTCGGAGGTTCGAATCCTCTCACCCCGACCATCATTTGAATCACTCATGACTCATGATTTGACCACATTACCCATGCTTTCCAACACAGCTCACATATTCCGACTAAAAGTTAAATTATCCTCAGGATCTGGTCTAACATTTAATAGTAGACTAGCGTTATGCCATCTGGCGTAAAAGTTCGCAGAGATGGGACGGCAGAAGTGAATAGACTTTATGTTGTCATGAGCGTGAAACCTGACGGCATCAAACTGGCCCTTGATAGGAACAGCTATGGCTGTAAAGGATGAGCTGAATGAACTGGCCTGTCGTTTTGGATAAGAATTTTATAGCCACCGTTCGTATTCGGTTAAATCATGTACCGATTGAACGCAGGCAGACATGGGATCTCGATAATCTCTACGTCTGGTGGTTTATGGCAAGCACCGAGGACCCATACCTTAATCGTTTGACGCAGCAGTCAGACAAGTGGTCTCAGGTCAAAAGTCTTTGTGCCGACTTGATTGGCCCACAGGCGACATATCGAGAAGTTGCCACACTGACCCAAGTGCGCTGAGCCTCTCCCAAGCCTCAGCGCTTGGACATGTTCCAGGAGGTGGTCAAATGCGTCTTTATCCAACCACGGCCATTTTAGTGCTTTGTATGTTTGCCGTTCATGTTTCAGCAGCTCAGACTCCTATGGCCCAAATCAAACTAGAAAATCGCTTAGTTGACAAGCCTAGCATGAGAGCCGATGCGGCACCTTGCCAACCCCAACGTGGGGCCGTTGTAAAACGATTGCAAACCCAGAAGTCGATAAATGGCATTGAAGGACTGGATGTCGTCAGGGTCCGGGTTATCAATGGCATATGCAGCGGAGAAAACGGATGGATCGCTGATGCACTCCTGCAACCCATTGATACACCTTCACGCTGAACTTCATGGCAAAGCCCCAGGAATCACCGGTGTCAGCACCCTGACATCAGCGTTTTGTGCCCGGTGGCGCAGCCAATGATCCATCAACACGATAGCCAGCATGGCTTCGGCTATCGGAGTGGCACGCACACCCACACAGGGGTCATGACGCCCCTTGGTCAGTACAGAAACGGGTTGACCCGCATCATCAATACTGCGTCCTGATGTCGTAATGCTGGAGGTTGGCTTCAGCGCTATCCGCACCAAAATATCCTGGCCGCTGCTAATTCCCCCCAATATGCCACCGGCATGATTGGCCGTGAATCCCGCAGGGGTCAGTTCATCCCTATGAAGGTTACCGCGCTGATCCACCACATCAAAGCCATCACCGATAGCCACCGCCTTAACCGCATTGATACTCATCATGGCATGGGCAATATCAGCATCCAAACGATCAAAAACCGGTTCACCCCACCCCACCGGCATTCCTTGCGCAACCACCTGCAACAAGGCTCCACAGCTACTGCCTTCTCGCCTTAACTGATCAATCAGCATTTGCATCTGGGGCAGCACCAAGGCATCCCCACAAAAAAATGGATTACGGTTTACTTCATCCCAGTCCAGCGTCATTGCACGCACCGGGCCTATCTGTTCAACATGGCCACGCACCCAAATACCAAAGCGCTCACGCAGATACTTCTTGGCAATGCCACCAGCAGCCACACGCATCGCTGTTTCTCGTGCTGATGAACGCCCACCTCCGCGGTAATCACGAAATCCATACTTATGGGTGTAGGTATAATCCGCATGCCCTGGTCGAAATGTATGGGCAATCGCCGTATAATCCTTGGATTTTTGATCTTCATTGCGAATCAGCAAACCTATCGGCGTCCCGGTGGTCTTTCCCTCGAAAACCCCCGACAGAATTTCGACCCTGTCATCCTCGCGACGTTGAGTTGCATATGGTGATGTCCCGGGCTTGCGGCGATCCAAATCTACCTGCAAATCTTCCGCGCTTAACGCTAGCCCTGGCGGACACCCATCGACGATTGCCCCCAAGGCTGGACCGTGCGATTCACCAAACGTTGTCACCCGAAATAGCTGACCGATACTGTTTCCTGCCACATCTACCTCAACAATGTTGAGCAAACAAGGGCTGATACATGCGACATTGCTCTGCCGTCAGCACCAACACACCGTCTGCAGGACTTTCCAGATTGATCCACTCAAAATCAACCTCAGGATACTCCTGTTCAAGATTCCAACGCGACTCACCCACTTCCAGCACCAGCAAACCATCGATGGTCAAATGATCAGCAGCTTCAGCCAGTATGATGCGGGCCAGATCCAGACCGTCGCGCCCTGCCAGCAAGGCTTGTTCGGGCTCATAACTGTACTCTTCCGGCAAATCAGCCATGGAACCTGCGCTTACATAAGGAGGGTTGCTAACAATAAGATCATAACGCTGCGCCCCTAACTGCCTAAACAGATCAGACTGTATCAATTCAACGCGACCATCCATGTCATGATGATCGATATTAAGAGCAGCCACTTCCATCGCATCTGGTGAAATATCTACAGCATCCACCAGCGCATTCTCAAAGACCTCTGCCAATGCAATCGCGATACAACCACTGCCCGTACAAAGATCAAGTATCGTTTCAGGATCTTCTTGCAACCAGGGACTAAAACGTGCACGAATCAGTTCGGCCACCGGTGAACGAGGGATCAATACCCGTTCATCAACATAAAAAGGCAGGTCACAAAAATAGGCGATATTGGTTAGATATGCCAAAGGAATCCTGTCAACAATACGCCGCCTTAACATGCTCAGTATGGCTTTTTTCTCGGAACTCAGTATGCGCGCATCAAGGATTTCCTCATTAGCATCCCAGGTCAGATTGAGGTTCTGCATGACCAAGGCGGTAGCTTCCGCAAACACATCATCCGTACCATGACCGAGAAAAACATCCCCCGAGTTCATAGCAGATACACAAAAACGGATGAAGTCGCGTATGGTATGCAGCTCCCATTCAGCTTCATCACAATTTGCCAGAACGCCAGGCTGCTCCGTGGACATATACAATTCCTCAATCTTTTGAGCTGCCGATTATAGCAGTCTGGCCTTGGCCTTGGCACGCTTTCCTGAGCGCACATGATAGTTAGATCACATGCATGATAGAATCACGATTTAGCTCACTTAGATTCCTCAATATGGCCAGGACTCCTCCTGCTCAGGAACTCGCAATAACTATACGCAGTGACCATGAGCTATTTCTGGATGCAGTCAAAGATGTTTGCGCTTATAAGCAAGTGACAAGCATTCCCCTGCCCCTCCCCAGGATGCCCAAGGAGGAGCAGCAACGCCGCCGCGCTAGGGCCTGCGGAACTGATGACCGACAGACCATACCCTTGTCTGATGCCATTCCCGAAACTCAGCCTTTACGTGGCGACGATTTTGTGTCCTTTCATCGCCCCGGCGTATCCTCACAGCGCTTAAGAACCTTGGCTGCAGGCCAGCCCCTAGGAAACACACCGGCAGGCCCTACATTAGATTTGCATGGCCAAAATCTTGAGCAAGCTCGTGCCAGCCTGCTAGAGTGGGTCTATGCTTTGCAAGATAAAGGACAAACACAGGCCCTGCTGGTTGTGGGCAAGGGTAAGCCAGATCATCCTGCCAAACTTAAAACCTATGCAGTGGGCTGGCTTAAACAGATGGACCCTGTGCTTGCAGTGGTCAGCGCTCACCCTAGGGATGGTGGCACAGGGGCGCTTTATGTTTTGCTCAGGAGGACTGAAAAATCTTAGGTCATCTCCATCGCCGTCTGTTTATTTTGCTATGGCTGCTTGGCGTGATGACGTCATGTCACTCTTGGGCTGACACTCTTGATCTTATGAATGATGCAGGCACGCTTGATGCCACACCGTTTGTCAATTATGCTTGCTTTGATCTCAATAGTGATACACCTCCTGCTGATGACCCCAACCTGCTTTCCGGCGTGCGTAACAGCATTAATCTGGGTTATACCGGCAAATTCTGCTGGTTTCATCTAAAATTACACAATATCTCGGACAGCACAGCACACTGGATCGTCAAAATTGACTTTCCCCCCCTAGAAAATATAGACGCCTATGTGCAACAGCCTGATACCACACAACATCTGCATATGGGAACACGCTTTAGTTTTTCAGACCGTCCTCTGGGAACCCGTTTCTATACCCTGCCTATCAGCTTATCCAGTGATGCCGTCTGTGATATTTGGCTAAAAGTGAAGACCGACAGTGCCATGACGATGCCCTTGCGCATCAGCAGCCTAAAAAATTTCGCTGTAGAGGAGATAGACGGAGAGACCTGGACCGGATGCTTCTATGGCCTAGGTCTTGGCTTGGGTCTGTACAACATCCTATTATTTGCCCTCCTGCCCTCGCGGGGACAGGCCTGTTATCTTGCCTTTCAGGCAGTGACCTGGCTTCTGGCCGCCGAGTACCAGGGGTTGCTATTTCGTTGGCTGGGCACCCTGCTGGGCTTTAATCAACCTCTGGCCAGCATACTAACCATACTTTGTGGACTACAGGGCCTGTCGTGCCTACCCCATTTCCTTGCGATACAGAGCCACCAATGGGCCATACGCTTGCTTAAATTCTTGCTGCCCTTGGGGTTCATTCTCATCCTGGCCATAACCTTAGGACTGCTATTTGGCATAGGTCCCGGCTTGGCCTGTCTGATTTACATGAGCTTAGCCATGGCCTCGGGGCTACTTATTGCCATAACACAGCTACGACTCCAGCGCCGGGCAGCCAGTATATTGCTCTTGGGTTGGATTCCTGTCAGCCTAAGTATGGGGCAACACATGCTAGTCCTGACTGGGCTGTTGCCTCATACTTCACCGAGCTTAGGCTTGCTACAGGCATGCATCGTTTTTCAGCATGCCTGTATGTCCGTATTAGTCTTACAGCGTTTACGTTCCCTCTATAAGCAGTCTCTGATTAACTCGAAGGAAAGCCTGAGTGCTCGCGCTGAAAATGAAGCTAAAACCACATTTTTAGCCAAAATGAGTCATGAGATTCGAACCCCCATGAATGGTGTCCTCGGCATTATTGAACTTTTGCGCGAAACCTCCTTAAGCCCACAGCAAAAAACCTATGTCAATACCATCTATAATTCCGGCCAGGCCCTGCTAACCATCATCAATGATATTCTGGACTTCTCTCGCATTCAAAGTGGAAAACTGATTTTAGAGGAAACCTCGTTTGACCCGCGACAACTGGTGCAGGAATGCGTGGCTATCTTCAATCCACAAAGCAGGGATAAAAAAATACCTATCGTTGTCAACATCGATCAGGCTACGCCTGATCACTTGTTTGGCGACCCCTTACGCTTGCGTCAGATCCTGCTTAACTTACTTAGTAATGCTTTTAAATTCACCGAGCATGGCCGTATCACGTTGAGAGTCCGGACCGAGACTCTAGGTGGCGACAACATATCTCTACGCTGTGACGTTGAAGATACGGGCATTGGTATTTCACCTGAGGTACAGGCAAGATTATTTCAGTTTTTCCATCAAGCAGACAGTTCCACCACGCGGCGATTTGGCGGCAGCGGCCTAGGCTTGGCTATCTGCAGCCAACTGGCAGAAATCATGAACGGAACCATAGGCGTGACCAGCACACCAGGAACAGGATCCTGCTTTTGGTTTACTATCAAGCTCCATGCAGCCTCTGAACCTGCCCGCTTACCAACTCAGGAAGCCCATCTCCCTCTCCTAGCTGAGAAGGTGGGTAAAATCCTCATTGTGGAAGATAACAAGGTCAACCAGATGGTAATCCTTGGCATGCTGAAGCGATTAGGCCTGCAGGCAGCCATTGTCGAAAATGGTTTACAGGCTGTCAGCTATTTTCAGGCTCATCACGTTGATCTCATCCTGATGGATTGTGAGATGCCGGTCATGGATGGCTATGATGCCACTCGGCGTATTCGTCAACTTGAACAGATGACGCAACGCCCTCCTGCCCGTATACTTGCATTAACTGCACATGCCATGCCGCATCATCGTGAGAACTGTCTTGCTGCTGGCATGGATGATCACATGACTAAACCTATCACCCTGCAATCCCTGCAGGAGAAACTTAGCCTCGCCACGAATTCATGAGCTGGTTTTCTAGCTCACGTAGTCCGGAGATGTAACGTGGAACAATCATACAGCGATATCATTTCAGCTCTGGGTGAGGATTTAACCCGCCCAGGACTGGTTGATACACCACGCCGCGCCGCCAAAGCGATGCGCTACCTGACGCAAGGTTATCATCAAAACCTTGAGACCGTGGTCAATCATGCCATTTTCCCCTCGACAACCGACGAAATGGTGTTGGTCAAAAATATCGAGTTTTACTCGCTATGCGAACACCATATGCTTCCTTTCATCGGATCTGCCCATGTGGCTTATCTTCCTTCAGGCAAGGTTCTCGGCTTATCTAAAATTGCCCGCATCGTCGATATGTATGCTCGTCGCCTTCAGATTCAGGAAGACCTTACTTTGCAAATCGCTGAAGCCATACGCTCAGTGACCGATGCTCGCGGCGTAGGTGTCGTTCTGGAAGCTAAGCATCTTTGCATGATGATGCGGGGCGTGGAAAAACAAGCATCTATCATGAAAACTTCGGTCATGCTAGGTCGATTCAGAAATGATGCTCGTACCCGTGAGGAGTTTTTATCCCTGATCGCCGGGTAGATACTCGGAGGGATGTTGCTCTGCAACCAACAGCTTCCATCGTTTTATAGCCTGTAAGGCCTGGCCTCGGGAATAACCTCGGTATGCCAGAAAACGCATGATTTTTGCTTCTGTGCGATCATCTTGGGAGAGGGGGGACGAAAAACGGACCAACAACAGGGAAAGACCACGCTCAATCCAGTCCTCTGTGTCCTGAGCCTGCAAACCATCTGCAATCAGGTCAGGCGCAAGCCCCTTACTCTGCAAGTGCTGACGCAAGCGCAGGGGTCCCCAACCTCTTCGCTCTGCCATACGTTGTTGTAGCTCAAGGACACGATGATCATCTTGCCAGCCACGTACTCTAAACTCCTCAAGCACTTGCTCCACCACATCAGAATCACCGCCAAAGTGGAGCAGCTTTTGTCGGAGCTCTTCCGCACTCAGCTCTCGTCCGGCGAGACAAGCGGCTGCATGTCCCTTAAGACGAGCCAGCGTCAACTCAGGCGTCGGCCTCATCTGCCATTTCATCCTGTGACGCTGACATCATAACCACATCAGCGGCAATCAGCTTATCACGCACTTTAGCTTCAACATCCGCAGCAACATCAGCATGCTCTTCCAGGTATTTACAGGCATTAGCCTTACCCTGGCCTATCTTGTTGCCTTGATAGGCATACCAAGCACCTGACTTCTCTACGGCCCCCACCTTGACACCTAAGTCCAGCACTTCCCCGAGATGATTGATGCCCTTGCCGTATAGGATCTCAAAATTGGCTTCGCGGAAGGGTGGAGCCACTTTATTTTTCACCACTTTAACGCGGGTTTCTGAGCCCACCACTTCTTCGCCATCCTTGACAGCTCCGGTGCGCCGAATATCTAAACGCACCGAGGCATAAAACTTCAAGGCATTACCGCCGGTTGTCGTTTCCGGGTTACCAAACATAACTCCGATTTTCATACGAATCTGGTTAATGAAAATAACCATCGAATTAGATCGTTTGATATTGCCGGTAATCTTGCGTAGAGCCTGCGACATAAGACGGGCTTGCAGCCCTACATGCTGATCACCCATTTCGCCTTCGATTTCAGCCCGTGGCGTCAGCGCTGCTACCGAGTCGATCACCACAATATCTACGGCGTTGGAACGTACCAGCATATCGGCAATTTCCAGAGCCTGCTCTCCGGTATCAGGCTGTGAAACCAGCAAGTTATCGACATCGACACCCAGCTTGGCTGCATACACGGGGTCCAGGGCATGCTCGGCATCAACAAAAGCTGCGGTACCGCCCTGACGTTGACACTCGGCGATAACTTGCAGCGTTAATGTCGTCTTGCCTGAAGATTCCGGACCGTAAATTTCAACGATACGCCCTCGCGGCAATCCCCCGATGCCCAACGCAATGTCTAGCCCCAAAGACCCCGTCGAGATGGCGGGAATATTGCCTGTCTCAGGATGATCCCCCAAGCGCATGACCGAGCCCTTGCCAAACTGTTTTTCAATCTGGGAAAGCGCCACACTTAAAGCCTTGCGTTTGTTCTCATCCATAACGGATTCCTCATAGGTTCATAATTTCGGCCATAGTAACCGATAACTGTTAATCTGTACAGTTACACTTCAGCAACGGCCCAACACGCCCTGCCTTGCTGCAAGGCCATGGCTACCGTTTGATGACGAACAGCTTGGCGATCTCCTTCGAATCGGTTCAAGGTAATGATCTCGACCTGATCACGCCGCATCGCTCCAATCCACACGGTTCCCACCGGCTTTTGCTGCGTACCACCTTCCGGCCCCGCTATGCCGCTGACTGCCAATGCCAAATCTGCTTGAGCATACTTCAGCGCACCACGCAGCATAGCAGCAACTACCTCGCGGCTCACTGCACCCATCTGCTCCAGTAGCATCGGATCCACATCCAGCAAGCGTGATTTGGCTTCGTTGGCATAAACAACCCAGCTCATGGCAAACCAGCGTGAACTTCCAGGAACTGCCGTGACTGCAGCGCTGATCAACCCCCCCGTACATGACTCGGCGGTGGTCAAAACGCCACCCCCTGCCAGCAATTCACGACCGAGGTCCTCAGCCAGACAGATAAGTTCATGGTGCATGAAAGATCTTTACCCTTCGGCATCGATAACTGCTCATTACCATAGCCATGATCATACCATGCACACATGGCATTTTAATGATGCTGACCACTGATCAAGCCCAGACTCAGCCAGGGCACATAAGTCAAAATAAGCACGCCGCACAGCAAAACCAGCATGAAAGGCCACGTTGCTCGAACCAGATCAATGATAGGTCGTTTAAAGCGGTAGCTGGCAATATAAAGATCCATACCTATTGGGGGCATCAAGTAGCCTATCTGCATATTGGCTAAAAACACGATACCCAGATGCACCGGGTTAATACCATAACCCACGGCCATGGGCAGCAATAGCGGCACCATAATGACGAGAGAGGAGAATATATCAAGAAACGCCCCAAGCACCAATAACATGATATTAAGCAGTAGCAGGAAGGTATAACGGCTATGCACATGTGCGCGCACCAAGGCAAATAAACGCCCCGGAACTTCCTGATCGATAAGCCAATTGGTAAACGCCATAGCGCACGCCAAAACCAGCAATAACCCGCCAATCATAACACCTGCCTCTCGAGCCAGCTTGGGCAGGCGCTGCCAGGATATATCACGATATATCACAACCTCTACCACCAGTGCATACAGGGCCGTCACGGCAGCTGCTTCGCTGACAGCAAAAAGTCCTCCGTAAATACCACCCAGGACCACCAGCGGTAATGGCAGTTCAAAACGAGCCTCCCATAACGCCTCGCCTAATTCCTTCCATGAGAAGGGCTGCGTCGGCAGGGACTGCTTTCTAATCACCATCAGGCCGAACAAGGATAACAAAATGATAAACACCAACGATGGCAATAATCCGGCCATGAACATGTGTTCAATGGACACGCCGGCTCCCTGAGGCATTTGCTGCACGATGATGCTGTAAAGAATGAGAGGCAAGGAGGGGGGCAACAATAAACCCAAACAACCGGAGGTCGTCACCAACCCCAGAGAAAACCATTCAGGATATCCAGATTGTCGCAACGCCGGATACAGCAAAGCCCCCAGGGCAACGATAGTCACCCCTGACGCCCCCGTAAATGCCGTAAAGGCAGCACAGGCGGTAAAAGAAACGATAGCTAACCCTGCAGGCATCCACCCAAGCAATGCCTTGGTCACCCTAACTAAACGTTGGGAACTGTTCCCCTCACTCAGTAAATACCCCGCCACCGTAAACAAAGGGAGAGCCAACAACACGGGGGTCTGAGTAATGCGGTAAAGCTCGGTACCGATAACCGCCAAAGGCGTATCGTTACTGTAGAAACCCAGCAATGCAGCTGCGGAGAGCAGGGTAAACAAGGGCATGCCCAACAAGGCTAGTAACAGAAACATGAGGACAACCAAAACCATCATGAGAATTTATCCTCACGCCCTGGCCAGAGGGTATGTCGTAGATAATGCAGGGCAATCAGCCCAAAACCTACGGGCAGAATGGCTTCTGCCATCCAGCTAGGTACATTGCCAAATGCTTGCGTACCTGCATCCATTTCTTCATGCACGAACAAATAGCAATACCAAGCCAGCACGGAAGCTAGCAAGGTGGTTAATGCCGCTACCAGCCGCTCCACCAAGCGACGAGGAAGTTCAGGCAAGAATCGGCGCGCTAAATCCAGCCCCAGATGCGTCCTGTCCCTGGATGCCACCACCGCCCCCAGCATGGCCAGCCACAGCACTTCAACACGAAGAAAATCATCAGCCCAAACTAAACCGCCCCAACGCGTGTGGCGCATAATGATCTGCCAGACAGCAACGACCATCATCAACAGAAAAAGCAGCAACAACAAAGCATTTTCCAGCTGGCGCAAGCGTAGCCCCAAACCTCGTATCCTCATGGATGAGCCGCCAGGGCACTGCGTATCTTGGCCAGTCCTGCAGATGTGACCAATCCTTGCGCCAGCAAAACTGCTATGGCCTGTTGACTAGCTGCCTTCCACTGCGCCTGCTGGCCTGCATCAGGGTGAACAATATGCATGCCTTGGTTGACCAAGGCTTGATAGGCAGCGAGGTTATCCTGTCGATTATGTTGATCCAAGGTATGAAACGCTTGCGTCATGACGGAACGCACCACGGCCTGGTCTGCCGGGGTCAAACGATCAAAATCACGCTTTGCAATCACCATGACCCCGGTAAAGTAGCTCATGGGTAAATCCGTCATCTGATGTACTTGTGTTTGCCACTGTAATGCCAACACAGCTATAGGGGAACTCGCAACCACATCAATGATACCTGTCTGCAAACCCGGCAAAACGTCACCCAGGGATAAAGGCACCGGTGTCACACGAAACGCCCCTAGGGCCGTCGCTGAAAATCGGTCACCTTCAGGAATCCATACCTTATGCTGGCGCAGC
>JABEVH010000149.1 GCA_013043915.1 Pseudomonadales bacterium | reverse complement strand
GCATGATCAAGGCTGATGATTTAAAGGTAGTCACACGTCGCTCACCTACTGCTCAGGAAATTGATGATTTAGTCTTTGCCTGGAAAGTCGCTAAATATGTAAAATCCAATGCCATCGTTTATGCTCGTGGCCGACAAACCTTGGGCATAGGTGCAGGTCAGATGAGTCGTGTCAATTCTGCACGCATTGCTGCCATAAAAGCTGAACATGCTGGACTAGCCTTGCCTGGGGCCGTCATGGCCTCCGATGCTTTTTTTCCATTCCGCGACGGCATCGATAACGCTGCTGCCGCTGGAATTGCGGCGATCATACAACCGGGTGGTTCTATGCGTGATGGCGAAGTCATCGCTGCAGCTGATGAAGCGGGTATCGCTATGGTATTTACCGGCATGCGCCATTTCAGGCATTAACCAGGAGTCATGCGACCATGCGTATATTGATACTGGGCAGTGGTGGACGTGAACATGCCTTAGCTTGGGCCTGCGCATCGGATGAACGTGTTTCACTCGTGCTGATAGCTCCCGGCAATGCAGGTACAGCGCGTGAGCCACGCTGTCGCAATGTTGACCTGAATATCCTGGATCCCCTCGCGGTCACAAATTTTGCAAAAGATCATGCCGATCTGACCATCATCGGCCCCGAAGCCCCCTTGGTCGCCGGTGTTGTGGATGCCATGCGAGCAGCTGGACTTCGGGTTTTCGGACCCACACAAGCGGCAGCACAACTTGAAGGCTCCAAGGCTTTTGCCAAGGCATTCATGGAACGACATGGCATACCCACGGCGCACTACGCTGTATTTGCTGACCTGACACAAGCCTTGCACTATCTGGAATCACATCCTGCGCCTATCGTCATCAAAGCTGACGGGCTAGCTGCCGGCAAAGGCGTTATCGTCGCAACCAGCGATGAACAAGCTCGTTCAGCCGTCACGGATATGCTCTCAGGCCACGCTTTTGGTCAAGCAGGAGCACGTGTCGTCATTGAAGAATTTCTTGACGGCGAAGAAGCCAGCTTCATTGTCATGGTTGATGGTGAGAACGTCCTGCCCATGGCCACCAGCCAGGATCATAAACGTATTGGAGAAGGCGATACCGGCCCCAATACCGGAGGTATGGGGGCTTATTCCCCTGCTCCTGTGGTCACCCCTGAAGTGCATGCACATATCATGCGCGACATCATTCTACCGACCGTTCACGCCATGGCCAAAGACGGCCACCCTTATACAGGATTTCTCTACGCCGGATTAATGATTGATGGTCAGGGACAGGCCAAGGTTATTGAATATAACTGTCGTTTCGGTGATCCGGAAACACAACCGATCTTGCTGCGTCTAGAGAGCTCATTACCACAATTGATTGAAGCCGCTCTGGACCGACGACTACATGAAGTTGAAGCGCGATGGAATCCTTATCCTGCTCTTGGCATCGTGATGGCAGCTCCCAACTATCCTGATACCCCGCGCACCGGAGACCCCATAACAGGGCTCGATAAGGATGACCCCGCCTCCGTCAAAACCTTCATGGCAGGCGTACGTAGTGAAGCCGGACAACTGTTGACCGCAGGGGGAAGAGTTCTATGCGTAACAGCGCTGGGGCCTACTGTTTTACAAGCCCAGCAGCGAGCTTTGCTACGCGCACGCGAAATAGGTGGCGCCGCCTTGCAGTACCGACAGGATATTGGGTACCGCGCCATTGCCCGTGAGACTCTATGTGTCGTAAAAAATGCACATGACATCACCAACTGAAACGAGCCGGTGGTGTTACAATTAACGTTTAATCCTGAGACTGAGCAGGCGAACTCCTTATGGACGATAATATCCGCAAAGCTGCCCTTGATTACCATGAATTTCCAACACCCGGAAAAATATCGGTAACCCCCAGCAAGCAACTTAGCAACCAACGAGATCTGGCGTTAGCTTACTCCCCTGGGGTTGCTGCTCCTTGCTTAGAGATTGAGAAAGACCCTTCCTCCGTCAGCCGCTATACAGCGCGGGGTAATCTGGTAGCGGTCATCACCAACGGTACTGCTGTACTAGGTTTGGGTGATATCGGTCCTCTGGCCGCCAAACCTGTTATGGAAGGCAAGGGCGTCCTCTTCAAGAAGTTTGCCGGCGTCAATGTTTTTGATATTGAAATCGCCGAACGCGACCCCGACAAGTTGGTTGAAATTATCGCTGCTTTGGAGCCTACCTTTGGCGGCATTAATCTGGAAGACATTAAAGCGCCTGAGTGTTTTTATATTGAGCGTAAGCTACGCGAACGCATGAAAATCCCGGTTTTTCATGACGACCAGCATGGCACGTCAATTATTGTTGGCGCTGCCTTGCTCAATGGTCTCAAACTGGTCGACAAACGTATCGATGAAGTGCGTATCGTCTGCTCAGGTGCCGGGGCTGCTGCTTTAACTTGCCTGGATTTGCTCTGTGCCTTAGGTGCTCGTCGAGAAAATATTTTCGTCGTCGATTCACGGGGAGTTTTGCAATCTGAACGACATGATATGGATGAAAGCAAACTTCGCTATGCACAGCAAACTCCAGCCAGAAAACTGGCTGATCTTATGCCTGGCACCGATGTATTTCTAGGCCTGTCAACGGCCGGCGTATTGAAAGCTGACATGGTCAAGGACATGGCCAGGTCACCGCTGATTTTTGCCCTGGCCAACCCCACACCTGAAATCATGCCTGAGGAGGCACGAGCTGTTCGTCCGGATGCCATTATTGCCACAGGACGATCTGACTATCCCAACCAGGTCAACAATGCACTTTGCTTTCCTTATATGTTCCGTGGAGCCCTGGATGTGGGTGCCACGACGATCAATGAGTCCATGAAGATTGCAGCAGTTCATGCCATAGCACATTTGGCTCACGTCGAACAATCGGCCATGGACGGTTATCATGACAATACACAACGATTTGGACCGGAGTACCTGATACCTGGGGCGCTAGATAGCCGCCTCATCATGGAAATTGCCCCAGCCGTTGCACAGGCAGCCATGGACTCAGGCGTTGCAACACGTCCTCTGGAGGATTTTGCTGCTTACCGCCAACAACTGACTGAGTTCGTATATAACTCAGCATTTATCATGCGTCCCTTATTTGCCAAAGCCAAGGCTGATCCTCGCCGCATCGTATTTTGTGAAGCTGAAGATGAGCATGTGCTGCGCGCCATACAAATTGTCGTGGATGAAGGACTTGCTCACCCCATACTGATCGGACGCCCCGCTGTCATCAATAGCCGTATTGAGCGCTTGGGACTCAGGCTGGCTGATGGCAAGAACGTGACTCTGGTCGATCAGGACAATGATCATCGCTATCGCGAGTACTGGACCTATTACCATAAACTCATGGAGCGTCGTGGCCACCCCCCTGAGTTGGCTAAGCGAGAAGTGAGGCGCCGTACTACCCTCATCGGTTCCTTGCTGCTGCATTTCGGGGAAGCCGATGGCATGATCTGTGGCACATTTGCCAACTATAACTTGCATTTGCGTTATGTGGATCGCGTTATCGGATTGTGTCCAAACGCTAAACAGTATGCAGCCATGAATTTGATCATGTTGCCAGGACGCACCTTGTTTATCTGCGACACATATGTCAATCCTGACCCCACAGCAGAACAAATCGCTGAAATGACCCTATTGGCTGCAGAAGAGGTTCGCTCTTTTGGTATTACTCCCAAAGTTGCTCTACTATCTCATTCTAACTTTGGTTCGGAACTCACGGCCAGTGCGGCTAAGATGCGTAAAGCCTTTCAGCTCATTGTTGAACTAGCACCTGACCTTGAAGTGGATGGTGAAATGCATGGCGATGCTGCACTTAAAGAAGATATTCGACTGCAGATTTTCCCCAATTCACGCTTTAAAGGCGCAGCCAACCTGCTCATCATGCCCACGGTGGATGCCGCCAATATAGCCTTTAATCTGCTAAAGACTGCAGCAGGTGAGGGCGTCACCATAGGACCTATCTTGTTAGGAGCCGCCAAACCTGTGCACATCCTGACCCCTTCAGCCACCATCAGACGTATCGTCAATATGACAGCCTTGACGGTAGCTCAGGCGCAGAAAATACCCCACTAAAACCATGTTCTGGTTCTCTTGCTATAGCATCATCAGCAAGAGAACCAGGCTGGCTTAAGGTCGATGACAATGCAGATAGTGACCATGGTAGGCTTCACCGCTACCTTGAAAACGTTTGGCTGGCTCGATCGTTACAACAAAACCTAAGTTGACCATGGCACGGCGGAATGGATTGCGATTACCCCGATCAGGATCGAGTATGATGACTGAAACCGGGCTAGCTGCATGAGCGTCGATAAAAAGAGCCAACAACTCGGGAAGTTCTCGATCATACAGCACATCACTGGCTATAATCAGGTCAAACTCGCCTAACTCAGGGCACTTCAGCTTCCAATTACCGGACTGGTATTCCATGGCCGGCAACTGGTTCAAACGCAGATTCTCTTCCAGGAAAGAACCTGCAAGCGGGTGACAGTCACTGGCTGTGATGTTTCCCGCACGACCATGCAAGACCAGACTGGCCAGGGCCAGACCACAACCCACCTCCAGAATGCGTAATCCCTTGATATTCACAGACTGCATCGCATCAGCCAGTATACGGGCCGATGGCCATACCAAGCCAAACAGAGGCCATTGTGCTGAAGAAATGCCTGCTGCAGCCGCCAATCCTTGTGGATCGGCGTACTGTTGTTGGTCCAGCAGCGAACGAATAACGAAATGACTATCACCTAAGGTGTAACACGCTTCTATCGTCTGGTACCCAGGCATGATGATTCCTCATGAACCCCTGATAGGCGGTAGTCTTGTTACCTACCGCCATATCTCCAGGTCACGAGCCCCCGGGTGAACCCTGACCTTAGGAAAAACTAAGAGCCTCCTCCCTCTGCCCCCCCTCCCTTGACCAGATCCTTACCTAACTGAGTAATTTTAACCTTGGCACGCTGTTTGAGCGCTTCAATATAATCAGCCTCATACTGAGCTGCCTGAGCCTGATTCATCATCTGAGTCACTTGAGACTCGCTCATTTTGGCATCACTGAGTTTACCCTCCTGAACCGCCAACAACTGCATCAGAACCCGGCCTTGGGCTGTATTAACTGCCTGCAAGCTAGGTTGACCAACCACGGGACGCGCCATCCAATAAGCTGTACGCAACAACGTAGGGTCCGGCAGACTGGTCCCCCGCGTGACATGGGCCTGCACCCATGTATATCCAGCAGCTGCAACCACCGTTGCTGGATTCTGGCCAGCCCGGATCGCCTTACTCCAGGCATCAGTCATTTGCTGTGCCATGGCTACCACGGCCTGATCGGTTAAAATTTTAGTGATGGCAGGTGTAGCCTCAGCCAGGGTCTGCGGATGAGCCGCCGTATGCGTATGCAAATGCATCCAGACCACTTCACCTTTAGTCACCTCCACAGCTGATGAGTTCTTCCCATCTTTAATGACGTCATCACTAAAAGCCATGGCACGAAATTTGGGATTAGCAGCTACACCACTGCCCATGGATACACTGAAGATCGGTGAGGACAGAATAGGCAAATGGTACTTGGCAGCCGGGTCTTTCAAATCAGACGCCTCATACATGGCATCGTTCATTTCATTGACTTGATCACCAAAAATCTGTGCAACTTTTTGCTGTTCGATAGCCTGTACCAACTGATCATGCAGGCTTGCCAGGGTAGGAACCGAGGGCGTCTTAACTTCCAGCAACTTGATGATATGAAAACCAAACTGGGTATGCACCGGTGATGAAATCTCACCTGGCTTTAAGCTGAACAATACCTTGTCAAATTCAGGAACGAACTGACCTCGTCCAGCAAACCCCAAGTCTCCGCCAGAAGCTACAGAACCTTCATCCTGAGAGTATTCACGAGCTAACTTCTCAAAACTCACGCCCGCTTGCGCCTGCTTTTCAATAGCATTAATTTTGGCCAGCGCCTGGGCGGCTGTAGTTTTATCATCAACCTTGATCAGAATATGTTCTGCATGACGCTGTTCCTGACTCCCCATGGATTTGATCGCTTCAGCGTAGGCTCGCTCGATATCATCCTGACTGACCGTGACCCTAGAGGCCAACATATCCTGACGCAGGTCCAAGTAATCCACGACCACTTGTTCAGGAACCTTGAAATCTTGGGCATGAGCCTGAAAATAGCTCTGAATTTGAGCCGGTGTAATGGATACTTTCTGCGCTAAACGCTCTGAGGGAATCAGGGCATAACCTATATCCCGGGTCTGGCTATCCAGAGCCATCAAGCGATGGACATCCGATGCCGTCGCAAAACCTGAGGTCATGGCAAACTCAAGCTGCTGCAACTGCCCTCCCACCTGCACTTCCTTCAACAGAGCCGCCTCAGACATCCCGCGTTGTTCCAGGAATCGCTGCAGGCGTGCTGTATCAAACTTGCCATCACTCCCCTGAAAAACTGGTGCATGTGACAACATATCCCAAGCCTGAGCTTGCGGAAATGCAATGCCTAAGGAATCAGCCGCCTGATGTTCAATCTCTCGATTGGTCAGGCCATCCATGACCTTCTGGCGCAATTTACCCAGATCAAGCTGGGAAGGATCAGCATCAGGTCCCAAATGGCTCAGCGCATCCTGACGCTGACTCTCAAAAACCCGATCGAAATCTGGTTTAAGGATGGGTTTGCCATTAACCTTAGCCACCACCAAATCACGACTGCCACCACTGAAGTAGCTTTCAATTCCAAAAAAAGCAAAAGGTATCAACAGCAGTACTAGCAAGGTATAGCCCAGCCAACCTTGGATCATCGCTCGAAACTTTTCCATGGCAATCCACAACTCTCAAAACTAGCTAAAAAAAAAGCGCGCCAGAAGGCACGCTTCCCGGTCATGCGCTTTACCCACGCATGCGCCGCCTTATCAGTTCAGTGCGTCCTTCAACGACTTGCCTGGCTTGAAAGCAGGCGCCTTGCTGGCCGCAATCTGAATTTCCTTACCACTGCGTGGATCGCGGCCTGTGCGGGCAGCACGTTCCTTCACAACAAATGACCCGAAGCCCACCAGAGTGACGGAGTCACCGGACTTCAACGCACGTGTCACTGCAGATACCACAGCATCTAGCGCACGACCAGCATCCACCTTGGAAAGTTCAGCGCTTTCTGCGATAGCATCAATCAGTTCAGACTTATTCACGTCAATCCCCTTGCTTGTAAACCATGTATTTTATTCTCAGATCCGGACGCTATTCCACTCGTAACGACCGCACCCCCGGCGAAGCTGCATTTTATACCCATGAGCGCAAGTCAGTGTCAAGAAATCTCGCACAAACTTCCAAACTCGACACAATTTTAGTGCGTACTCAAGCGATCCTCATCATCAGAAGGGGGTAAACCTTCGCTCGATGCTATGACAGCCTCCGTGGTGATCGGGGTCAACGGCCTGACCAAAGCCAGCTCAAGGACCTGGTCGATCCATTTTACCGGGTAGATTTGCAGTTCTCCCTTGATATTATCCGGAACTTCCTTGAGATCTCTCAGGTTGTCTTCAGGGATCAATACCGTCTTAATACCACCGCGATGGGCGGCCAGCAGCTTTTCCTTAAGCCCCCCTATCGGCAACACCTGACCACGTAACGTGATCTCTCCTGTCATCGCCACATCGGCACGCACAGGAATTCCGGTCAACACCGACACGATGGCTGTACATATCGCCGTCCCTGCACTAGGACCATCCTTAGGAGTAGCTCCCTCAGGAATATGAATATGCACATCATGTTGCTCATGAGCCAGGGTCGGTATGCCCAAATCGCGCGATCGCGCCCTAACCACCGTCATAGCAGCACTGATCGACTCTTGCATGACATCGCCCAGTGAGCCGGTCTTACTAATTCGACCCTTGCCTGGAACGGCTACGGCTTCAATGGTAAGGATTTCCCCCCCCACCGAGGTCCAAGCTAGCCCGGTAACCAAACCTACTTGATCTTCTTCTTCAGCCTTACCGTAATTAAATTTACGCACCCCTGAGTAAAACTCCAGCAACTCTGGGGTAACCTTTACCACATGCCCTGATTTACCGAGCACAGACTCCTTGACGACCTTACGACATAGTTTGGAAATTTCCCGCTCCAAACTACGCACCCCAGCTTCACGTGAGTAATATCGAATGAGATCACGAACGGCTTCATCCGTAATTTCAATTTCACCGGCTTTCATACCGTTACGCCCAATTTGTTTAGGAATCAGGTATTGACGGGCGATATTGATTTTCTCATCTTCGGTATACCCTGGAATGCGGATAACTTCCATACGATCAAGCAGCGGACCGGGGATATTCATTGAATTGGCCGTACAGATGAACATCACTTCAGATAAGTCATAATCGACTTCCAAGTAATGATCATTGAATGTTTTGTTCTGTTCAGGATCAAGAACTTCCAGCAAGGCAGATGCCGGATCACCTCGCATATCGACACCCATTTTATCGATTTCATCGAGGAGAAATAATGGATTACGTACACCCACCTTACTCAGGCGTTGAATCAATTTACCCGGCAGGGAACCTATATACGTGCGACGATGACCACGAATTTCAGCTTCATCACGAACCCCGCCCAAGGCCATGCGAATAAATTGCCGGTTGGTGGCTTTGGCAATGGATTGTCCCAGAGACGTCTTGCCCACGCCAGGAGGGCCCACCAGACAGAGAATGGGGCCATGCAGTCGCTTAACCCGACTTTGCACGGCCAGATATTCAAGAATGCGCTCTTTGACTTCCTCCAGACCGTAATGATCACGATCCAGCAGCGCTTTGGCTGCAGGCAAATCAATACGAACTTTACTACGCTTTTTCCAGGGTACCTGCAGCATCCAGTCGATATAACTACGGACAACCGTAGCTTCTGCCGACATCGGCGACATCATGCGCAATTTACGCAGTTCGGCATCTACCTTGCGTCGCGCTTCTGCTGGCATCCCGCTTTCTTCAACACGGCGCTGCAGTTCAACCGATTCATTATGTACCTCATCAAGTTCGCCGAGTTCTTTCTGAATAGCCTTCATCTGCTCATTCAAGTAGTACTCGCGCTGACTTTTCTCCATTTGCTTCTTGACCCGACCACGAATGCGCTTCTCAACTTTGAGAATTTCCATCTCGCCTTCCATGATACCCAGCAAATGCTCAACCCTGTCATTGAGATCAATAATTTCCAGGATCGCCTGACGCTCCTCCAGCTTCAGAGACAAATGCGCTGCAATCGTATCTGCAAGTCGACTAGGCTGTTCAATCGAGGCAACTGAGGTCAATACTTCAGGCGCTACTTTCTTGGATAGTTTGACATAATTTTCAAACTGCCCCATCAAGGTTCGCGCCAGAATCTCTTCATCCGGACTAGCTGGATCATCCATTTTAATCGGCAAAACTTCAGCTTGCCCAAACCCCTGTCCTTCCCCCAGACCGATAAGCCGAGCGCGGAAATCACCCTCAACCAGCACTTTGACCGTACCATCAGGCAGTTTTAATAACTGCAAAATGCTGGAGACCGTACCAATGGGATACAAGCCATCCATGTCAGGATTATCATCAGAGGCATCCTTTTGTGCCACCAGAAATATCTGTTTACTCGCTGCAGTAGCTGCTTCAAGAGCTAAAATGGATTTTTCTCGCCCCACAAACAACGGTATCACCATGTGAGGATAAATCACCACATCCCGCAAGGGAAGCAACGGTAAATCAAGTTTGGAAGAGGGCATGTACAACTCCTGAAGCCGCCATAAAGAGACTATATCCCATAAGGAATGAGGGACAGAGTACACAATTGCAAGTCTATCAAGGAGAATGACCGCAAAAAAAGAAAGTCGAACCCCCAGAACGATCTAAGGGTCCTGCACCCGGTCTTACTCAGGCACAGCCCGCGAGGGCTCCTGATTTTCATAAATCAACAAGGGTGCTGAAGAACCTTCAATCGCGCCTTCATCGACGACCACTTTGCGTATACCCTGTAGTGAGGGTAGATCATACATGGTAGCCAATAAAATATTTTCCAGTATGGAACGCAAGCCTCGCGCACCTGTCTTACGTTCCATCGCCTTGTGAGCGACCGAGCGCAAAGCTTCTTCCCTGAAATCGAGCTCAACCCCTTCCATATCAAACAGTTTCATGTATTGCTTGGTCAAGGCATTGCGTGGCTGGGTCAAGATCTGCATGAGCGCTTCTTCACTGAGCTCTTCCAGGGTTGCCAGTACGGGAAGACGTCCAACAAACTCAGGTATTAGCCCGAATTTGATCAGATCCTCAGGCTCTACATCCTTCAAGGTTTCACCCACGTTGCGCGATTCAGAAACACTCTTGACCGTAGCACCAAAGCCTATGCCACCTTGTTCTGATCGACCGCGTATGACCTTTTCAAGCCCAGCAAAAGCTCCTCCGCAAATAAACAGGATATTGGACGTATCCACTTGCAGAAACTCTTGCTGAGGATGCTTACGACCCCCTTGGGGAGGCACAGAAGCCACCGTCCCCTCAATCAGCTTAAGCAAAGCCTGCTGTACACCTTCTCCTGACACATCTCGGGTAATCGATGGGTTATCGCTTTTACGAGAGATCTTGTCAATCTCATCAATATAGACGATACCTTGCTGCGCTTTTTCGACATCGTAGTCACATTTTTGCAACAACTTCTGAATGATGTTTTCCACATCCTCTCCGACATACCCAGCTTCGGTTAGCGTGGTAGCATCGGCCATGGTAAATGGAACATTCAACAGGCGAGCCAGGGTCTCTGCCAGCAAGGTTTTTCCTGAACCCGTGGGACCAATTAATAAAATATTGCTCTTGGAGAGCTCTACATCCTGACTATGACCTCGCGTCTGCGCCTTTTTCATGCCAGCCCGCAGTCGCTTGTAATGGTTATACACCGCCACCGCCAAGACTTTCTTAGCCTGGTCCTGACCTATGACATAGGAGTCCAGCGTTTCCTTGATCTCATGCGGTGTAGGCAAGCGATCGGCTCCGGACTCACCCTGGTCTTCCTGCACTTGCTCACGAATGATGTCATTGCACAACGCCACGCACTCATCGCAGATGAATACCGTGGGACCAGCAATTAATTTGCGAACTTCATGCTGGCTCTTATTGCAAAATGAGCAGTAAAGGACCTTGCCGTCATCTCTGCTACCCTTGCGTTCATCACTCATTTAAATACCTCTTGTCAGCGCCTGCTTACTCGCGCTTTTCTAGCACATGATCAACCAACCCATAATCTTTGGCTTCCACGGAGCTCATGAAATTATCACGGTCTGTATCTTTCTCCAGCCGTTCGAAAGGTTGCTGGCAGTTTTCCGCCATGATCTTGTTAAGTCTATCGCGAATCTTAAGAATTTCCTGAGCATGTATCGCAATATCTGACGCCTGCCCCTGAAACCCGCCCAACGGCTGATGTATCATGATACGTGAGTTAGGCAAACAGTAGCGTTTGCCACGTTCTCCTGAGCATAACAAGAAAGCTCCCATGCTCGCAGCCATGCCTATGCACATCGTGGAAACATGAGGCTTGATAAATCGCATAGTGTCGTAAATGGCCATACCTGCTGTGACCGACCCCCCCGGCGAGTTGATATACAGGTGTATATCCTTATCAGGATTCTCTGATTCCAGAAAGAGCAACTGTGCAACCACCAGATTAGCCATATGATCTTCAATAGGCCCTACAATAAAGACCACGCGTTCACGCAGCAACCGGGAATAAATATCAAAGGATCTCTCTCCCCGTGATGACTGCTCTATCACCATGGGAATCAACCCGAGGTTTTGCGTCCCCGTATTCATCATCTGCTCTCCGCCACACTGCCAGCTATGCATAATAGATTCCTTGAACGAACTTAAACCCTGCGAAGCTGGCAACCATGTAAGCAACCAGCACACTCAGAGTAAAGGATTTTAGATCCTGGCTGCAAGCCGCACGTCAAAGATGCCCGGTTACCTTTGAATTTGCTGCAAAATTTCACGATAGGTCGACGGCTGCATCTGAACCTGCATACTACCCAGCAACCAATCTACAACCTGATCTTCCAGTACCACTGACTCTAGCTGCTGACGC
The DNA here is from genome assembly GCA_013043915.1 of Pseudomonadales bacterium. Classification (GTDB taxonomy): domain Bacteria; phylum Pseudomonadota; class Gammaproteobacteria; order Pseudomonadales; family Moraxellaceae; genus JABEVH01. The sequence continues at coordinate 1,527 of JABEVH010000149.1, read as the reverse complement.
TGTTCATTATTCTTTAGGTACCAGTCCATGACCTGCTGGGGATCTTCATAAGCTGCAGCGATATCCCTAACAAACTCACGCAAACGATCCTGATCCACTTCCAGCTTATGGTGGCGAATAATCTCTCCTACCACCAGCCCCAGATTCACTGACCGCTCAGCCGCCACACTGAACATTTCATCTGGCAACATGCGAGGGTCGATATTCTTCCAGCCAAAACGGCTAACTGCTTGCTGACGCTGACGTTCAATTTCTTCACGCACCAAAGTCTTGGGCGCACTCACCTCATGAGCCCCGACGACAACATCAAATACCGCTTTTTTCACGACTTGACGTACGGCAGCTTTCAATTCGCGTTCCATATTGCCACGAACTTCCTCTCGAAAGGCATGCAAGTCGGTCTGCTCCGAGAATTCACGAACGAATTCATCATTTAATTCAGGCAGATGCTGCTCTTCCACCAGTTTGGCATGAATCAGAAACTGAGCTTGCTTACCACGCAGATTCTCTGCCTGATAGTCTTCGGGGAAGGTCACTGTAATGGTTTTCTCCTCTCCGGCGGTCATGCCGACGACACCCTCTTCAAAACCTGGGATCATTCGTCCACTACCAAGCACCAGCGTTTGCCCTTCAGCCTTACCACCTTCAAAAGGCACTCCATTGATGGAGCCTTCATAGTCCAGACTTACCCGATCTTCCAAGGTCGCAGCTCTATCCACGGTAGTCCAGGTGGCTTTCTGCTTGCGCAGGTTAAGAATCATCTCGTCAACATCAGCATCAGAAATGCTAACCTCAGGACGCACCACGGAAAGGCTGGTGAAATCAGCCAGGGTAACGTCAGGATAAACTTCAAATACAGCTACAAATTCGAGGGCCTGATCACCTTCCTGATTCACTTCATCGATAGCTGGATATCCGGCAACCCGTAACTCTTGCTGGCTAATCGCTTCGAGCAAGGTATCTCGAACCAGTTGGCCGACCACCTCCTGACGAACCGAATCGCCGAAGCGTTGACGCACCACGGACATCGGCACCTTGCCTGGACGGAATCCATCTACGCGCACAGTGCGCTGCGTACGTGTCAATCCTTCCTGCAAGCCTGCGTTCACACGCGCAGCATCTACAGTCACTTTCATGCGTCGTTCGATAGGGGAAATCGATTCTACGGAGACCTGCATAACATCCTCGTCTTAAAAGCACATGCGGCCCCTGCGGGGGCCGTCATCAGGTAAGGGGTGGAATTATAAAGAAATCTGGCACCAGAAGAAACAGGCAGAGCAAACTAAGCACATTTAGATCTGCCTATCTTTCTTTCAGACCAGTTTCTCCATTTGCGGAACAACATCAAACAGATCACCCACCAATCCGTAATCAGCAACTTGGAAAATTGGAGCTTCTGCATCTTTGTTAATCGCTACAATCACCTTGGAGTCTTTCATCCCAGCCAAATGCTGGATAGCCCCTGAGATGCCAACAGCAACATATAGTTGCGGCGCAACAACCTTACCGGTCTGCCCCACCTGCATG
>JABEVH010000148.1 GCA_013043915.1 Pseudomonadales bacterium | reverse complement strand
TAAACCAGACGCTCGCCGCAAAATCAGCTGCGAGCGTTTTGCACATCCTCCCCTGTACGCCAGCAAACCATCATTAACCGTGAAAACAGGACCATCAACACAGCAACTCCTGTTTTTAGATCTTGAACTGAGCCACCATGCTCGATAGGGACTCGGCCAAGCGGGATAGCTCTGCACTGGCAGAAGCGGTTTCCTGGAAGGCGATGGTATTTCTTTGGGTGATCTGTCCGATGTCATGTATGTTCTGGTTGATCTGGACAGCGACCCGTGATTGCTCCTCAATGGCGCTGGCAACTTCCATGTTCTTGTCAGCGACAACAACCATGGTTTCCAGAACGGCTTTTAATGAATCGCCGGCAGAGTCAGCACTGTGTACACACTGCTCTGAGCGTTTCAAGCTGCCTGAGATGGCGGTTTCAGCCTTGATCGCGCCATCTTGCAGGCGTTTGATCAATTGATCAATTTCATGGGTGGATTGTTGTGTGCGGCCAGCCAAGGTACGAACTTCATCGGCTACGACGGCGAAGCCACGACCTTGCTCTCCGGCGCGTGCAGCTTCAATAGCCGCATTAAGAGCCAAGAGGTTGGTTTGTTCTGCTACCCCGCGGATCACAGCCAGAATAGAGCCCATGGCTTCAGTGTTTTGACGTAACTCGCTAAATATGTCAGCGGTATGTTGCATGTCACTGGCTAATTCCTGGATGTCATGCACAGTACTGACAACATGGCCATGACCTGTCTCTGAAAGGTCGCGTCCGCGAGTGGTTTCGGTTGACGTGGCCTGAGCATGATTAGCCATGCTTTGTACGGCCTCATTCATCTGTGCCATGGCGGTAATGACTTGCTCGGCTTGTTGGGACTGGGTGCGAGCGCCTGCACTGGTCTGTTCGCTGGATACGGAAAGTTGTTCCGCCGAGGAGGCCAGACGCTGCGATACATCCGACATCTGTTGCACCATTTTTTGGAAGGAAGCAGCCATATTATTGATATGGTCCGCCACCTTGAGCATTTCATCCTGAGTATGTACCTGCAACCGTTGGGTGAGGTCGCCACGCCCCAGTTGGCCTAGCGTTTTTCCCATGCGATCGATGATGTCAAGCAGAGAGGCCTGCAATCCTCCCTGCATCATCATCATAACCAGAATTAACAGCAGCAGAAGAATTCCTCCCGTTACGGCTATATAGACAGCTTGTTGATGCGCTTTTTCAAGACTCTTGCTTAAATATGAGCCGGTCAGGTAATCGGCGGCGATGCCAGCATCCAGATCGCGTGAGATATTGTCCAGCAACACGGGCTGTGGTGCTTGACCCGCCAAGATAGGGTTGATTTGCTGAGCGATGTCCTGAAAACTCAACAGGGCTGCGGTCATGTGGCTGTTAAGTGAAGTTTTAGCTTCGACGTCGCTGTTGAAGACCTCTTGTTGGGTTTGAATTAGAATTTTAATCTGATTATTTAAATGTTGTTGTAATTGCTGAATGCGTCCGGCGATTCGTTCATCGACTACCGAACCGAGATGAGCGCTCAGCAAGGCTCTCAGCGTTCCCATGCTCTCTAGTAGGGGGGGCAAGTCGGTATAATCTAATTTCTGGAGTGCTGAACGGGTCGAATCAGAGTCCAAATTTAACCCTGAATGTGCCTGCACTAAATGTAAGGTTTCAATGAGTTGTCCTATTAGCTGCGTGTGTTGGTTAAAAATTTCATCATGGCTTAGTTGGCTGCTATCCCGTATTTTGTCCCAGCTGTTGGTCAGTTCCTCATAGTGAATTCCCGAAAACACGTCTTCCTGGCTGGCCTGCACAAAAAGTTTATCAATGCTGTCATTGAGCTTATTGTCTAGGGGAAATTTGGCCAAGCTATGGTAACGATGAATCTGTACAGTATGAATGACTTCCAGAATGGCATTGGCAGCTTTTACTCCGGCTTCTTCTTGTTCCAGCGTATGCATTTGTTGCCAGTCGTTGTAAAGAAAGTTGCCCGAAAGCCCTAGGAGTGGAACCAAGGTTAGCAGTGAGACCAGCAGGAACTTGCTACGAAAGCGTAAATTATCGAGCACGGCAACAACAGGACTCAGCCAGACAGACATGTACAGCTCCCTATTCATCAATCAGGTTAAGCATTGACAGTCAGTATAGTAGCTATACCTTCTTTATCGAGTGCGATAGCAGGATAGTTTGAACATATAGTGGGCTTGGAGGGCATCGTGCCAATTTTTGACACAGCAGACATAAAAAAGGAAGGGAGGGCATCAAGCCCTCCCTTCCAAGGAATAAAAAGACCGTTCAACCGGGTGGGTGGTTAAACGGAGTGGACGATAAGGATGGCTTTAGGGCTAACAGGATCGAGGGAACCCTGTTGCGTGCCTTGACTCCAGGCGTGATGGAAAATAGTGTCAGGGCCACTGAGGAGGTTACCCTGGCGTTCCAACATCCTACAAGGCGGGCTAGTAGCCCCATGCACATCAAAAGTGAAAGTTACCAGTTTTTGGGGGCTGGTAGCAGTTTTCACCTGTCCACTGGCTCTCAGTCTATCAAATAGCGCTAGGCAACCAGCATAAATTGTCCGACAATCCTTCTGTTTTTGGTGATTTAACAAAAATTATCTAAAAATTTAAAAAATTGTCAGACACTTGCTCAGTGATGATGGCCACCGGTACCATGGACATGGCCATGGTCGAGCTCCTCCGAAGAGGCGTCGCGTACTTCAACGATGTCTACGTCAAAATGCAGGGTTTCACCGGCTAAGGGGTGGTTACCATCAATAGTGACCTCATCGCCTTCAACGGCAGTGACGGTAATCACTTGCATCCCCGCATCGGTTTGGGCATGAAACTGCATGCCGATTTCAATCTCATCGACACCGGAGAACATGTCCTTGGAAACGACTTGAGTCAGACGGTCATCGCGTTCGCCGTAGCCTTCTTCTGCAGGAATACTGACCTTGAAGCTGTCACCTTTCTGGCGGCCCTGTAAGGCGTTTTCCAGGCCGGGGATAATGTTGCCGGCGCCGTGTATGTACGCCAGAGGTTCAGCGCCTTCAGAACTGTCTAAAACTTCACCCTGATCATTGCTCAAGGTGTAATTGATGAGTGCAACCTTGTTGGTGGCTATTTTCATGATGTGGCCTTAACGGGGATTGAGACGCCATCATACGCTGTTTGCCCAAGAGTCGCAGCCGCCTGAATATCTAAAAATAG
>JABEVH010000147.1 GCA_013043915.1 Pseudomonadales bacterium | reverse complement strand
TTGGTCATGGCCGGGATGCTGTAGTCGCAAGACGAGAGCCCGGAGACCCCATCGGGTTCGCCCTTAGAACCCCCTGTCTTTAGACATGGGGAGGTTTAGTGTTGTGCTTTTCTAGGTAGTCGCGTATGAGTTGCCTGACTACTTGGGAGGGAGTCAGATCTTGGGCAGTGCAAAGTTGCTCAAAGGCTAGTTTTTTCACAGGATCGATCAGAACCGTGAGTCGCGCTGTTTTTGATTCCATAGGCCCTGCCTCGTTGTTACTCGAAATAGAAAGTAAGTTAGCTCATGACAAGCATTTTATGAGTATGTTATCATAAAAACATTAACATACTATGCACATATAAATACCATATTTATAAGGGTGCCGAGACCTTGAATGACTTGCGGGGTTCAGTCCTAGCTCTGGATATCGTGCAGATTGCACTGCTGTGCTGGTTCCTGCTGGGTATTCTCGGGCTGTTTTTTATGAAATGGGTGCAGGGGGTTACACGCTGGTTATTCCCGGCGGGAGCTGTGGCTGGTTTATTGCTCGCTGTCGCTGCAGGGTATGAGTTAGGTGCAGGGGCTGCCTGTAGTCACTGGAATTTAGGCATTCCTGGCTTATCCTGGCAAGTAAGGCTAGATCCTTTATCAGCGTGGTTTCTGCTCGTGCTGGGTTCAGTCAGCGCGGCGATATCCTTGTTTGCAGCGGCATATTTCAGGCATCGTGAGGCCACTCCAGCGGGTCTGATCTGTTTTCATTATCATAACTTTCTCATAGGTATGTCTCTGGTTGTACTAGCCAGTAATGCCTATCTATTCATGCTGGCTTGGGAAAGTATGGCGGTGAGTTCCTACCTGTTGGTTACCAGCAATCATAAGCTCAAGGAAATACGCGATGCAGGATTGCTTTATCTGGTGATGGCGCAAGCAGGTGGTTTGCTTTTGCTGGTAGCTTTCTTGTCTTTGCATACTCCCGGGCTTGAGGATGGTCTCGGGCATAGCGGCGTGGGGCCTATCGGACTTTCAGGGGTGGTTATGCTGGCCATTGCCGGTCTGTTTGCCAAAATGGGCTTGGTTCCCTTTCATGTCTGGCTACCTGAAGCTCATCCTGCAGCGCCTTCTCCTGTATCTGCCCTGATGAGTGGATTGATGCTTAAGACGGCTCTTTATGCCTTGCTGCGCTGGACCTTGATCTGGTTGCCTGCTCTGCCTTCATGGTGTGGTGTTCTTATACTGGGCATGGGTTTGCTGACCGCTCTTTATGGTGTTATTCATGCGGCTGTTCAAGTTGATATGAAGAGATTACTGGCGTACTCCTCCATGGAAAACATGGGGCTGTTGTGTGTCGCTCTCGGGCTGGCGCTGATATTTCGAAGCTACGGCATGATGCAATTGTCAGCCATGGCCTTGGCTGCTGTGCTTTATCACACCTTTAGTCATGCCCTGTTTAAGAGCCTCTTGTTCCTGGCAACGGGTTCAGTGCTTCATGCCACGGGTGAACGCAACCTAGGCCATTTAGGGGGGCTTATGCGGCGTATGCCCTGGACAGCCTGGCTGGCCCTGGTTGGGGTATTAAGTGCTGCCGGATTACCTCTATTCGCAGGTTTTGTTGCTGAGTGGTTGATTTTGCAGGCTTTTTTGTTTACACCTAACTTGCCTCAGGATCTGCTTAACCTGCTTATTCCCGTGTTAAGTGCCGTGATCGCTTTAGTCACGGCGTTATCGGCTTATACCATGGTTAAGTTCTACGGGATTGTCTTTTTGGGACAACCACGCGAGCCAGGTTTGCTGGATGCTCGCGATGCCGGTAGCCGTGAGCGCTGGGGCATGGGCCTGCTTGCCCTGGGATGCATGATTTTGGGACTACTACCTACCTATCTGTTGCCGCTAGCCCTGCATGTCGCACATCATCTTCTTAACCTGCCTGATCTTGCAACAGCTGCCCAGCATGGATGGTTATTGGCGCCTATGGGGTTGGCGCGCGCCAGTTACAGTCCCTTGGTGTTTTTACTGGTTTTGGCCTTGGGCTGGGGGCTGGTCTTTATGTTGGTACGACTGTTTCAGCATGGTAAAAGCCGTCGATCAGCTGCCTGGGATTGTGGATATCCCTGGCAGACTTCACGTATGCAAGATACAGCGGAGGGTTTTGGGCAACCCATACGCCAGATTTTTTCCCCGTTCATGCGTATGATCATTCAATTTCCATCGGTGACGGACCGTCAACCGCATTACGATGTGGCGGTGCATGATCGTATCTGGGAAAGATGCTATCTACCTTTAATCGCAGGCCTGGAACGCATCAGCCATGAAACTCGACACTTGCAGGGTTCAATAGCTCTGTCACTGGGCATTAGCTTTGTGACGTTGGTAGTCTTGCTGGTGGTGGTTGTATCATGAGTTTATTAACGCAATGCTTGGATGCTTTGCTGGCCATATTTTTGGCACCTCTTTACTTGGGTTGGGTCAATCAGTGTCGTTCTGTTTTACAAAACCGGTCGGCACCGCCCTTGTGGCAGCCATATAGGCAATTGCGCAAGCTCTTTGCCAAGGTGCCTGTGGTAGCCGAGCATGCATCCCCCTTGTTTCGTATGGCTCCCTATCTGATATTTACCTGTATGGCGCTCGTCGCGGCCTGTATTCCTCTCCTGTCTACCCGGCTATTGTTGGCTCCGGTCGCGGATGCCATCGCGTTGGTGGGTCTGCTAGCTATCGCTCGCATGATGGCGGCACTGGCGGCCATGGATACAGGAACCGCGTTTGGTACGCTGGGTGCGCGACGTGAAATGCTGATGGGATTCTTGTCTGAACCTGCTTTATTGACGGTGCTGTTTACGGCCTCCTTGTTAACATCTTCCACCTCGTTAGCCACCATCGTTGATACCCTACTGGCACGTCCGTTCGCGCTTTATCCGAGCTTGGCTTTTGCAGCTGTTGCTTATGCCCTGGTTACGCTGGCAGAAAATGGTCGCATTCCCGTGGATAATCCGGCGACCCATCTTGAACTCACCATGATTCATGAAGCCATGGTGTTGGAGTATTCCGGCAGGCACTTAGCCCTGATGGAGTGGACTCAGGCGTTACGTCTGCTGGTTTATTCTGGCATGGGCCTGGCGTTGTTTTTACCCTGGGGTATTGCTACAGCTCCAGGAGCTTCTGGCTGGCCCCTGGCTTTGCTGGCTCTGATTATCAAACTGTTGCTGGTGGGGTGTGCCATCGCGGTGATCGAAACCCTGAGCGCCAAGTTGCGTATATTCCGCGTCCCTGAGTTTCTTGGTATGGCCTTTATTTTTGGTGTGCTCGGTATGCTTATGCATTTGTTACTGGGGAGTTGAGACATGCCATTTTTTTTGCAAGTCATTCATCTCCTTGCCGCGTTGATGCTCTTGCTGGCGTTTGCCATGCTGACGGAACGACGAATTCTGCAGTTGACCCGTCTTTATGCTTTGCAGGGTTTGCTCTTGTGTCTGATGTCTGCACTCATCGCCCATGATGTACGCCAGCCTGAGCTTTACGGTTCTGCTTTGCTGACCTTGTTAACCAAAGTCCTCCTGATTCCCCATTTGCTCAAACGCTTGATGTTAAAGCTGCGCGTGCGTTGGGATACTGAAATGTTGGTCAATATTCCGACGACGCTGCTCATGGGGTTAGGATTGGTGATTATCGCCTTTTATCTTGCCAGACCTTTGATGCCCCTAACTCTTGGCGTGGCAGGGCAGGGATTAGGTATCGCGCTGGCCTGTATACTGCTGTCTCTGCTGATGATGATCGTGCGTACGCGCGCCTTGTCACAGGTGGTCGGTTTTCTGGCCATGGAAAATGCCTTGATGTTTGCCGCCATTGTCACGGCTAATGGTATGCCTATGGTGGTGGAATTGGGCATGGCTCTGGATGTGCTGATGGGCTTGTCAATTTTGGGAATATTTCTGTTCCAGATTCGCGAGCAGTTTGAGAGTCTTGATATTCGCCATCTTGAAATCTTGAAGGAGAAGCAGCATTGAGCGCTCTCATTATTTTACTGGGTTGCCCTGTGCTGCTTGCCATTTTTCAAGGATTTCTTGGTCATCGTCGTACCTTGGCCACGGCGATGAATACCCTGGGCATGACCGCATGTTTAATCGCCTCTGGTGATTTGGCCGTGCAGGTTTCTGAACACCAAGGGCACTTGCTGTTCGGTGAAACCTTTTATCTGGATGCGTTGAATACTTTTTTAGTGGTGCTGACCTGTCTAGTAGCTACGACGACAGCCTTGTATTCAGGTCCCTATATGCAGGTGGAAGCTGATCGGGGACGTTTAAGCCCTTTACGTTTAAGGCTTTATCATGCCATGTATGCGATTTTCGTCGGCATGATGTTACTGGCTCTGACCACCAATAATTTAGGACTGCTTTGGGTAGCTCTGGAAGCGGCTACCCTCTCAGCGGTGTTGATGGTCGGAATTTATCGTACGGCTGCCAGTCTTGAAGCTGCCTGGAAATATTTTATTTTGGGGGGCGTGGGCATTGCTCAAGCACTGTTCGGTATCATTCTCATCTATCTGGCTGCTGACCGGTTAAGCGGTGCAGGGAGCCAGGCCATGCTATGGACCCATCTCTGGGCTCTGCGAGCGCACTTGGAACCTACCATCATGGCGATGGCCTTTGTGTTTACCCTGATTGGTTTTGGCACAAAAATAGGTCTGGTTCCTTTGCATAGCTGGTTGCCTGATGCGCATGCCGAGGGGCCCACACCCATCTCGGCAGTGCTGTCTAGCCTGCTGTTAAATGTCGCATTTTATGCCCTGTTGCGCTGTAAGGCTCTAGCTGACGGGGCTTTGCATAACCAGTTACCAGAACACCTTATGATGGGATTTGGTTTGCTCAGTCTGGTGGTGGCCGCCCTACGACTGCGCACGCAAGTGGATGTTAAACGTCTATTCTCGTATTCATCGATCGAACATATGGGACTGATTACCTTTGCATTCGGTTTGAGTGGTCCTTTAGTTCATGCGGCAGCCCTGTTGCACATGACCCTGCATGCCCTGATCAAGTCCTCTTTGTTTTTTTCGGTAGGTCATGCCGTGCAGAAGGCCCGTAGCCAGCGCATTGAAGATATACGAGGGCTGATGTCAGTCAGTTCACGTGCAGGTTGGGGGCTAGTGGCCGGAACCCTGGCGATTGCAGGCCTGCCTCCTTTTGGCATGTTTCGCAGTGAGTTTATGATCCTGGGCGCGGCTGTCCACCAACAACTCTGGAGTATCCCCTTACTGGTACTGGCATTGCTTGTAGCCTTGGCCTGTTTGATACAGCGCATGCAGGATATGGTCTGGGGGCCTGAAATCACGGTACAGCGATTGCCGTATCGCCCACATCGATTGCCCCTGTTTCTGCATTTGGGGTTGGCGTTATGGTTAGGCATCAGCATGCCGCAGACTTTGTGGTTAGCCTACCAGCAAGCGGTTACTGTGACCGGGGGGGACTGAAAAGCATGACTCATCACCTGCTGGATCAAGCAAAAATTAGGGTTGGGCCTGTGCCCATGCGTAACGTGCAGGTTGATGCTATCCATTATCGTGAGCTGGTAGCAGCCCTGAAACTGGAGGGTTATCGCTGCGTCAGTCTTATGGGGTACTGGGAGGGTAGGTGCCCCCGTATTGAACTGGTGCTAACCTATGGTCAAGAACTTCTGGTCGTGATGCTTGTTCTTCCCATGTCCAGCACGGAGTTTCCTGATATCAGTGATATTTATCCCTGCACACAACGCATGCAGCGTGCTACTTATGACCTCTGTGGTTTGCGGGCACAGCGTGCCGATGCTGGAACTGTGGATGCTCGTCCCTGGTTAAATCATGGCTGGCCAGTAAACCATTTCCCGCTACACCCGGCATCCGCGGATACGGCGGTCTGGCAGGATCGTGATTATGACTTTATCAAAGTCAGCGGCGCTGGCGTGCATGAAATAGCGGTTGGTCCTGTCCATGCCGGCATCATTGAACCTGGTCATTTTCGTTTTTCCGTGGTTGGAGAAAAGGTGTTACGGCTGGAACAAAGGTTGGGTTATACCCACCGCGGAGTGGCATGGACCCTGGCTCGTACACCCTGGCCGGATGCGGGAAAAATCGTTGGGCGTATCTGTGGTGATAGTACGGTAGCATTCAGCTGGGCTTGGTGCATGGCGTTGGAGCAAATCGCCGGCATCAGTATCCCGCCACGCGCTACCTGGCTACGGGCCCTGTTGCTGGAACGAGAACGCATTGCCAATCATTTGGGTGATTTGGGGGCATTGGCCAATGATGCAGGATGGTCTTTACCGCAGTCATGGTTGTCACGGTTAAGAGAAGACTGGTTACGGGAGCATGCGGCCTGGTGCGGACATCGTCTGCTTATGGATACCCTGCAACCGGGTGGTTGCGCACAGGATATACCGGCTACGTTGATTCCTGTATGGCTTAAGACACTTGAGCGACTGGAGCAAGAAATACTCTGGATTCA
>JABEVH010000146.1 GCA_013043915.1 Pseudomonadales bacterium | reverse complement strand
GACCGTAAATCACAATGTAGTGCCACTTGGATTTTATTTGCCCTTCAACCTATTGATAGATAAAGAAACTTTTTTCATGCCGACAAACTTGGGCTAGGTACATTGTTTACACCACCTAACTGGTATTGCCTACACAAAGGTAATAGCAACTCACATGAAAAGTGTAAACAATAAAAAAGCCCAGTAAAACCAAAGGCTACTGGGCTTTTATTAACATTATGTATGGTGGTACGTGTCAAAAAGGAATGTCGTCATCAAAGGCATCTACCGCAGGGGCTGGAGCGCGGTTAGGGCTGGGTGTATTACGGGCTGGAGCGGGTGAAGTACGTGCGGGAGCCGGTGCTGCATCTTCACCAGGGAATCCTGCATAGTCGGGTGTTTGGTCAAAACCAGCAAAGTTACTATCGCCGCCTGCTTGGCCACCGCCAGCACTACGTCCATCAAGCATCTGCAGATTTTGTGCACGAATCTCTGTAGAGTAACGATCCTGGCCAGTTTGTTTATCCTGCCATTTGCGTGTGGACAAAGACCCTTCTACATACACTTTGCTGCCTTTTTTTAGGTATTCGCCAGCAATTTCTGCCAATTTGCCGTAAAAAACCACACGATGCCATTCCGTATGCTCTACGGGTTGGCCGGAGGTTTTATCTTTCCATGATTCGCTGGTTGCTAAGGTGATGTTAGCAACTGCCCCTCCTGAGGGCAGGTAGCGAACTTCAGGATCACGTCCGAGATTACCTATCAGTATGACTTTATTAACTCCGCGCATGACCTACCCTTCCATAAATTGGTGTCAAGAAAACCCATAGCTTCACTTTACCATACTCGATCAGATGGCCACAGCCCGAGCAGGTATAAGATCTAGCGCAGCTTGATCCAGCAAGTTGCGATCTACTTTAAGAAAAGCCATCTGTTCTTCAACCAGGATTACAGATTCTTCAACGCCAGCGATAGCATCGATGGCCGGAGATAAATCAAGAATCTGTGCCCGGTTTAATCCATCAAAATGTAGGGTCATGCTGGTCAAATATCGTGGCGGGCGCATGCTGAGAATCATGATCAGCCACCCCCCAATCATGGCGGCTCCCAGTAAAAGAATCTGGCTGGGAGTTGCATGTTCGGTCAGCAGGTAGCCACCCATCCATCCACCCAAGGCTGGCCCTAAGAACTGGAAGGTAGAAAACAGCCCCATGGCGCTACCTTTGGTTCCAGCGGGGGCAATTTTGCTGATCAGCGAAGGCAGAAGGGCTTCCAGCAGATTAAAGGCCATGAAGTACAGGAACAGTCCCATGACAATGCTGGAGAGACCTGCATTAAATAAGGCTAGCGATAACAGACCCAGGGTCATGATGCCTGCTGCCATAGCCAGCATCAGTTTCATGTGTTGGTGTTTCTCAGCGATGATGATGAAAGGGACGACGCTTATAAATGCTATCAGCATCACGGGTAGATAGACCCAGGCATGTTGGGCAACAGGCAAATGGGCATGATCGCGTAACATCACTGGCACCAGTAACCAGCTGGAGGCCATCACCATGTGCAAGAAGAAAACGCCGATATTAAGACGTAGCAGCTGGGGATGGAAGGCCAACTGGCGCAAGCTCATCAACGAAGCACCAGGATTGGCATGGTAGGATAACTTAGGTTGTGGCACTGCGAGGTAGCACAAGAGTGCCCCCAGTAAAGCCATCACCGAGGTCGCCCAGAACACCATAGATAGCCCGCCATGTCCGGCCAGCAGGGGGCCGACCACGAAGGCTACGGAGAAAGACAGTCCTATGGTCATGCCTACCACCGCCATGGCTTTGGTGCGGTGTTCTTCGCGGGTGAGGTCGGCCAGCAAGGCCATGGCGACTGCAGAAATGGCCCCCGCGCCCTGGATGGCACGTCCTATAATGACGCCCCATATATTGCTTGAAAGCGCTGAAACAGCTGCACCAAGTGCGAACAGCAACATGCCTGCGATGATCAGGGGTTTGCGTGGCACATGGTCTGACAGCCGACCTAGAGGAATTTGCAGGAAAGCCTGCACAAGCCCATAGATACCTATAGCCAGACCCACACGCTCAGGGGTGTAGTCGCTTAGGTGGCGGCCATAGATAGCAATCACAGGCATAATCATGAAAAGTCCCATCATGCGGCTGGCAAAAATGCCAGCTAAAGCCAAGACGGAGCGTAGTTCTGTGGAGGTTAATCCGTTCACGGTAACAAACTCAGGCTGATCAACAAAGAAAATTACGGTATGTGCCTATTCTATCGCAAGTAGAGCTCCAGAAAACATGGCAAGGGCTTATCCCAGCCATGCTTTAATACATACAATGTGATTTCAACGCTTACAGGAAGTCCTGATGGAGCAGATTCGCCTGAGGGGGGTGCGTACCCATAACCTCAAGAACATTGATATCGATATTCCTCGTGATCAATTTGTGGTCATTACCGGCCTGTCAGGGTCCGGCAAGAGCTCTTTGGCCTTCGATACCTTGTATGCAGAAGGACAACGCCGCTATGTCGAATCGTTATCAGCTTATGCCCGTCAATTTCTTTCCTTGATGGAAAAGCCGGATCTTGATCATATTGAAGGATTGTCGCCGGCTATTTCCATTGAGCAAAAATCCACGTCTCATAATCCGCGTTCAACCGTGGGGACCATTACCGAGATCCATGACTATCTGCGTTTGCTATATGCCCGCGTGGGTACGCCGCGCTGCCCAGATCATCATATTACGCTGGAAGCCCAGACCATCAGTCAGATGACTGATCAGATTCTGGCCCTGCCGGAAGGCACGGCATTGATGTTACTGGCGCCGGTTGTGCGCGATCGCAAAGGCGAGCATGTGCATGTCTTTGAACAGCTGCGCACCCAGGGTTTTGTGCGGGTTAGAGTCGATGGTTGGGTGGTTGACCTGGACGATGTGCCTGCTCTGGATAAACAAAAAGAACACAGCATCGAGGTAGTGGTTGACCGCTTTAAGGTACAGCCTGATCGGTCTTTACGTATTGCCGAGTCACTGGAGACAGCATTACGCACCGGAGAAGGCTTGGCGCAGGTTGCGCCTATGCAGGGAGAAGGCCCCTCGTTACTGTTTTCATCGCGATATGCCTGCCCACATTGTGGTTATGCGCTCACCGAGATGGAGCCGCGTTTATTTTCATTTAATAACCCGGCGGGCGCTTGCCCTGCCTGTGATGGCTTGGGCGTCAAACAATTTTTTGATCCGCAGCGTTTTTTGCATCCCGAGTTATCCCTGGCTCAGGGGGCTATAGAAGGGTGGGGGCCGCAACATGCTTACTACCATGGTGTATTGCAGGATGTTGTGCAGCATTATGGTGCGGATTTTAAGTCTCCCTACCTGGATCTGCCTGAAAAGGTACAGCAGGTTATTCTTTACGGCTCCGAGGGAGAGCCCATGGATTTTCGAGTATTCGGTGACCGAGGCAGTAAGACGTTACGCCATCAGCCCTTTGAGGGAGTCATCCCGAATTTTGATCGCCGTTATCATGATACCGATTCCAACAGTGTCCGTGATGAGTTGGCGCACTACCTGAGTCAGACGCGTTGTGGCGAGTGTGATGGATCACGTTTACGTCGCGAAGCACGCCATGTATTTATACAAGAGTGCAATTTACCTGCAGTCAATCAAATGCCCATGGGTCAAGCACTAACGCACTTTCAACATCTTAAGTTGCCCGGGCAGCGTGGCGAGATAGCAGAAAAAATTCTCAAGGAAATCCGCGATCGCATACAGTTTCTGGTCAATGTAGGACTGGAGTATTTAAGCCTGTCACGCTCTGCCGAGACCCTGTCAGGCGGGGAGGCGCAGCGGATTCGTTTGGCTTCACAGATCGGTGCCGGTTTGATGGGTGTGATGTATGTGCTGGATGAACCATCCATTGGATTACATCAACGCGACAATGAACGTCTGTTGGCCACGCTGCTGCGCTTGCGTGATCTGGGCAATTCTGTTTTGGTTGTCGAGCATGATGAAGATGCCATACGTGCGGCAGATCATGTTATCGATATGGGGCCAGGGGCGGGTGTGCATGGGGGCCGTGTGGTCGCACAAGGCCAGATCAGTGATCTGGAGGCCTGCGCGGAGTCGCTGACCGGCCAGTACTTAAGTGGACAACGGCGTATACCGGTGCCGCAGCAACGTCATGCCATCAAACCGGGATACCAGCTCAACATTCGCGGCGCCAGCGGAAACAACCTTAAAGAGGTTAATGTCAGTATTCCTTTGGGCCTGATGACCTGTATCACGGGGGTATCAGGGTCTGGCAAATCGACACTGGTCAACGCTACGCTCTATCCCTGGGTTGCTCGGCACCTGCATGGCACGTGTGCGGTGCAGCCAGAGGCCTGTCAGGGTATTGAGGGACTCGAGCATCTCGACAAAGTGGTGGATATCGACCAGAGCCCTATCGGTCGTACACCTCGGTCAAACCCGGCAACGTATACCGGGTTGTTTACGCCGATACGAGAGCTGTTTGCCGGAACGCCGGAAGCTCGTTCGCGAGGGTATGGGCCAGGGCGGTTTTCCTTTAATGTTCGTGGAGGTCGATGCGAAGCTTGCCAAGGCGATGGCGTCATACGTGTGGAAATGCATTTTTTGCCCGATATGTATGTACCTTGTGATGTATGCAAGGGTCAGCGCTATCAGCGAGAGACGCTGGATATACGTTATAAGGGGCGAACCATTGCTGATGTTTTGGCGATGACC
The DNA here is from genome assembly GCA_013043915.1 of Pseudomonadales bacterium. Classification (GTDB taxonomy): domain Bacteria; phylum Pseudomonadota; class Gammaproteobacteria; order Pseudomonadales; family Moraxellaceae; genus JABEVH01. The sequence continues at coordinate 5,091 of JABEVH010000146.1, read as the reverse complement.
GTGGAAGAAGCGCGCGAGTTTTTTGATGCCATCCCAGCGGTGGCACGTAAACTTCAAACGCTAATGGATGTGGGGCTTTCCTATATCAGTCTGGGTCAGGCAGCGACCACGCTTTCCGGAGGTGAAGCTCAGCGTATCAAGTTGGCTAAGGAACTCTCTCGCCGAGACACGGGAAAAACCCTCTATATTCTTGATGAACCGACCACGGGCCTGCATTTTCATGATATTGAACAGTTGTTAGGGGTGTTGCACCGCTTGCGTGATCATGGCAATACCATGGTGGTGATTGAACACAACCTGGATGTGATTAAAACAGCTGACTGGATCATCGACTTAGGGCCGGAAGGTGGAGCTGGTGGGGGTGAGGTTTTGATCGTAGGGACACCTGAAGAAGTGGCACGCTGCCCCCGCTCATATACCGGTCGATTTCTCGCCCCCATGCTGAGCTGAGATATGGACTACAGCGCAACCCTGCTGCGTGATAGCTGGTTTCAGTCGCTGCCTGAGGCGATGCGCCAGACTCTTTTGCAGGAAGGAGAGTGTCGCACCATCACGGCAGGTCAGTGTCTGTTTGCCCGCGGTATGGCTTTCGATGGTATCTATGCCGTGATTCAGGGCCTATTGGCGATTCGAGGGGTGGATGAGGCAGGTCGCAGTGTGATGCTGACGTTGCTGGGGCCCGGACAATGGTTGGGTGAAATCGCACTGATCGATGGTCTGAGCCGAACGCATGATAGCTGGGCGCAAGAAGATAGCCGTCTGTGGCATGTCCCTCCGGCAGCTTTGCAAGACATGTTGCAGAAAAGACCAGAATGGTGGCGCTGGTTTGCTTTACTGGTGACGCACAAGATCCGCTATCTCTTCATTGAGATGGAACAGAATATGTTACTTGATGCCAAGCACCGGTTACTGCGGCGTCTATGGGTTTTGGCGGGCAATGCGCGTATGGTCAAAATATCCCAGGAAGATTTGGGTAGTATGCTGTCTTTGTCACGTCAGACCGTTAATCAAAATTTGCGGCAACTGGAGCGCGATGGACTTATTCGCCTGCATTACCGCCAGATAGAAGTTATAGCGGTGCCCTCCCTGGACTAGATAAGTGGAACATCTCGACCTTCTCCTTCTCCTAATACCCAGAACCGGGAAAAATCTATCCCCTGCGCCTGCAGAGCGGTTTGCAGATCAAGAACAGGCTGATTGATGGGTTCGTCTGTGAGTTGAAAGGTATTGTGGTGTATGGCCAGTGAGACGGAGGAATGCAGCAGCTTATGAGCTTGAACAGCTTCTTCCGGATTGATATGAGCCAGTCGCATAAACCAGCGTGGCTCATAGGCACCGATAGGCAAAAGGCTAAGCCTGAACGTGGGCCAGCGTTCAGCGATATCAGCAAAGTGTCTTCCCCAGCCGGTATCTCCAGCAAAGTAGCCGCAACCGTGTGCGGTTTCCACGACCATGCCACCCCATAATGCCTGGTCACGGTCACGCAGGCCTCGCCCGGAAAAATGCTGACTGGGGACATAATGTATGCGCAGGCCCTTCCATGAAATTGATTGCCACCAATCCATTTCATGTATAGCGTCGATGCCGTGTCGCCTCAGGTAATGCGCGTTGCCTAGCCCGGTGATGAGTTGGGGGTGGTCTCGTTCATGCAGATAACGTAGTGCTGCCGTATCCATATGGTCATAGTGATTATGGCTGAGCAGCACCATATCGATGGGAGGCAGGTTCTGCAGTGAAATTCCAGGTGCTCTGACTCGGCGGGGTCCTGCAAAGCGGAAGGGGCTGACGCGCTCCGAGAATACAGGGTCGGTGAGCAGATTATAGGGGCCTATCTGCCAAAGTACGGTGGCATGGTTGATAAAATGCACATGCCATTGCTCAAGATGCTGGCTATGCCGGAGTGCTGGAGCTGCATAGGCTGGATTATCTTCCCAGCTAGGCCATGTGCTGGGCTGGCGAGTGCGTAGCCAGGTCAGTACGGCCTTGACGTCACGTTCACCGGCTTCCAAGTTGACAAATTTATGCCCATTCCAGTGCGGACTATGTGCAAATCGCTCAGGATGACGTCGAAAAAGTTCTCCATGCTGGCTATGGGCGATAAATTCCGGAGAAGTGCGCTTACTCATGAATACATCCTCCAACTAATCCTAGCACAATCGGTCAAGGGCCTATCAGGGGTAGATCAGTATGTGCCGGAATGGTACCTAAGTGCAGGACCATGCTATGGCCGCTTTCAAAAGCCAAGGCATAATGTTCTGCATTAGTCATGACTTTCTTGACATAATCTCGTGTTTCAGAAAAGGGAATGGTTTCAACATACACAGCCGCTTCCATGGGGCGGCTATCCTGCCAGGCCCGTGCTCGTCGAGGTCCGGCATTGTAGGCCGCTGTAGCGAGGATAGGGTTGCCATTAAGTGCATCCAGGATATGGCGCAGATAATAAGTGCCTAAGCGCACATTAGTGCCCACTTCATTGACGGCTGTGGAGTGATAACGGATACCCAGCCGGTTGGCAACCCATTGGGCTGTATCAGGCATCAGTTGCATCAGTCCAGAAGCCCCTACACCGGAATGAGCAACTACCGTGAAGCGGCTTTCCTGGCGTATAAGTCCGTATACCCAAGCCGGATCAAGATTCAGATCATGGGCATAGCCTTCAAGAACATCGCGGTAGGGGGTCAGGTAACGCAAGCTGATATTGTTCAAGGTTCGTGCCTGTTCAGCTGAATAAATGGCGCGGTCAAACCATCCGGCACGGTTGGCGACTTCGGCAGCAGCCAATAGCTCTTGGTCGCTCAAGGAACGCATGTTCCAGTCCCATTCCTGCACGGCTTCCGCGCGTAGGCCTGCATCACGTAGGGCGAGCGCGCGGCGAATCCCAGCTAGTTGATTGATCTGGGCGAGCATGGTTTTATCGGGCACATAGTCATGTGCAGACAGGAGCATGGGGCCAAGCTCGTCTCTGGCCAAAAGGCCGTAGTAATCATCGTTCAAGGCTAATTGAGCCAGTCGATGATGTCCCTGCTGAGGGTGTCCGGTTTGTAGTTCAGAGCGACCCAACCAGTATTGCCAAGCAGGTTTCTGCTGGTCTGCAGTAGGTAAGGCATGTATGGCCACGGCCACATTATGCCAGTCTCCTGAGCGTAGAGCTGCACGAATTTCCCAGGAACGCGCTAGAGGCGTTAAAGGTTCAGCGCGGGCAAACCATGCTAGGGCGCGCGGATCGTGTTGCAAGGCAGCCTGTAGCGCTAATTGTTGCCAGGCATGAGCCTGAGCGCCTGAAGGTAAACGGTCACTCAGGGTGGTCAGAGCATCCTGGGCCTGGTTCAGATCATGTCGTGCCAGCTGATCCAAGGCGTAGAGGGAGAGTTCACGCTGCTGGCGATGGGAAAGATCCACATTTTTTAGCAGGAGACCAGGATTCTGATGGGCCAGTTGCAGGTCCTTTCCATTCAGCGGGTGATCTAGTGTCGTTAGCCACAGGCGGGCATCTTCAGTATCCCGGAGATCAAAGTCGATACGTACGCGTTTCCAGACATTCTCTTCGGGTATCAGCCCAGCTGTCACCATACCCTGAAACATGGGCAGGCAGCTGTCGGGCAAGGGGCGCGGCGCCATCCAGCGATCTTGCGCTGCTTGTAAAGCATCCAGATTATGCAAAGCCCAGTAAGCCCGCCAAGCAAAACCTAGACTGTCATCCGAGGGACCGACAAGTAATTTGAATTGATCCAGCAGCCTATTCCAATCCTGACGGCGAGCCAGTTCTCTTACCCAAGCGGCGCGCAGATGCTCAGCCACCAGAGTGCCGCTATGTTCCTGGAGAAAAATATCGACCGCGTCAGGAGTTGTTGTCGTGAGTTGACTTAACAGCCACCAGTACTGAACATAAGATTCCAGAAGATCATGGTTCTTAGCCTGAGCCATCCGCCCAAGTTCAGCAAAATGCCCATGTTTATAAGCCTCATGAGCATCGATGACATCCCAGGCGTGAACCTGAACAGTCAGCCATATCAGTAAGCTGCCAATCCCTGCTGCATAACGACGCAAAGTACATCCCCCGGGTCAACCTAGGCAGAGTTTAACACGCCTCTGACTAGCTCGATCCTGTCGATGATAGCTTTCATGAATGTGATACGTTTCGCTATAATGCGCCCCCATCCCTATAGGCCTGAGCACGGTATGAGCAAAAAGCTCTATATTGAAACCCAAGGCTGTCAAATGAATGAGTATGACAGCGCTCGGTTGTCGGATTTGCTGCAGTTGGATGCTGATTTAATCCGCACGGACGATCCTGCTGAGGCTGATATCTTGTTGCTCAATACCTGCTCGATACGAGAGAAAGCTCAGGAGAAAGTGTTTTCTGAGCTGGGGCGGTGGCGTAAATATAAAGATAAAAGACCTGACATCATGATCGGTGTGGGCGGATGTGTGGCGGCGCAGGAAGGAAAAGATCTTTTACGCAGGGCTCCCTTTGTCGACCTGGTTTTTGGTCCTCAGACCTTACACCGGGTGCCAGAGATGATGCGCAAACGCCGACATGAGTCGCAAAAACTACCTGTGGTGGACGTCAGCTTTCCCGATATTGAAAAGTTTGATCAGTTGCCTGAGCCTTCCGTTCAGGGACACAAAGCATTTGTCTCCATCATGGAAGGTTGTTCGAAATACTGCAGCTTTTGTGTGGTGCCATACACCCGAGGAGAAGAAGTCTCACGCCCGTTTGATGATGTGGTTGCGGAAGTGGCCCATGTCTTGTCCTTGGGTGTACGAGAAGTCACCTTGTTGGGACAAAACGTCAACGCTTACCTCGGTCACGACCATGAAGGGCGTCACGTCAATTTTGCTGAATTGCTGAGGTGCTTAGCGACATTGCCCCAGCTCGGGTGGTTACGCTACACCACCTCTCACCCCTTGGAGCTGAGTGATGACCTGATCGCGGTTTATGCGGACATCCCACAACTGGTCTCTCAGTTGCATCTTCCTGTGCAGTCAGGGTCGGATCGTGTGCTGGCCGCCATGAAACGTAACCATGATCGTGCCTATTATTTGAATCGATTACAGGCTTTGCGGGAAGTACGACCCGATCTGCATGTG
>JABEVH010000145.1 GCA_013043915.1 Pseudomonadales bacterium | reverse complement strand
TCGATGACCTGCCCAGGAGGAGAGATACTAAGGACCTGCACTGGTTTGAGCGGGAACCCATCACGAGCTCGAACTTCTTCCGGGATCAAGCTGATGGTGTGGTTGACCCGGTTAAGTCGTTCTAGGTCGCCTTCCAGAGAGTCTACAAACGAGCTGGCCATGACATGACCCACCACCTGGGCAATACTAGGGTATTGGCTAACCTGCTCGCGTGTTTTACGGTTATTCTGGCTGCTAACACCGATCACCAGAACACGGTCAGCGCCTAGGTGCAAGGCAGGACTGATAGGAGCCAGCTGCCGTACCGCCCCATCGCCAAAAAATTCTCGATTGATTCTGACGGCAGGAAATATCACCGGGATCGCTGCTGAGGCCATGAGATGATCAAAACTGATCTGGGTTTTGGTTCCTATACGTCGCGAGCGTTGCCAGCCATCGAGTTGAGGCTTGCCCTGAAAAAAACTTACAGACTCTCCTGTCGTATAGCCGGAGGCGGTGATGGCCAGAGCATCCAAATGTCCCTGATCAAGCATAGTAGCCAGTTTGCTGAGGTCCAGATGCTGTTCCAGAAGGCGTCGTAGGGGACGATTATCAAGCAGGGAAACACCCTGGTTTCGCCCGAGACGACCTATGAGTAAGGTGGCCAGAAAGCGCATGGCACAAGCCCATACCCCCAGTAAATCAGTACGGTAGACTTGACGCGTGCTGAAGTTTGACCAAATATTTTCCAGAAAATGAACGCCGCTTTGAAAATTGTCAGCATGGGTGGCAATTCCTGCTGCATTTAGCCCTCCTGCAGAGGTGCCACATATGGTACGAAAAGGATTGCTGGCATCGGAGGGCATCATTTCAGCAAGGGCTTTGAGTACGCCTACCTGATAGGCTGCGCGAGCTCCTCCTCCTGACAGTAGCAGCGCAATATGAGGTGGTTTCAATGTACTCATCACGACCCCGTCAACTTTTTGGCGAGGCAGGAGTGCAAGCCCATCTCAGGGACTGTGACATAAAGCCAATATAAACATCACCACAACAAGTCAAGGACGCTGGGGAGACCATAGGAGTTCCTGAGTGTTGGTTTATTCCAATCTTATCGTTTTAGTGTAGCAGACTCAAAAAAAAAGCATCGTGGGTTCAGGGTAAGTTAAGGCGATTGCGTGCGTTGCATTTCACGCTGTAATTCAATGATCAGTCTTGAAAGGGAGCGACGGTGAGCTTGGGGTAAATCATGAAAATAAAGACCCAGCACAGTTTGGTTGCTGCGTCGATCATAACTGAAATAGCGTAGTTCTGCCTTGAAGTCGATCGTTCCATGCGGTAGTAATAAGTGTCCAGCACTTAGCTCCTCACCTTGAGTTAAGTCCATCAGCATACCGGGTACGGCAACACGCATACCCGACAGGGACAGATCCATAAGCCGACCTTTAATCAGACCTTGAGACATGCGTCTGAAATTGGCTAGCAAAGGTGGATGCGATTTAATCGGTACCCGAAATTCCTTGCGCTGTTGACTGTGTTGGATATGGGCAGGCAGTTTAAGGGTGTGCAGGGTTTCCCCATCATCATCGCTACTGCTCAGTACATCACTCTGAAAACTCCAGCGTACCCCCTGTAATCGACCTTGTAGATGTAAGGTCATGCCTGGCTGTACTAGAGGATTGCATGATTGTGGCGTGAGGTTGTCCAGGACAAACTTGAGCTCACTGACGCTCACTAGCAGGCTGCTGGCTTGCCAGCGATTTGAGGACACGGAGATGAACGAGCGCTCCGCCATGATGTCCTGTAACAGCTTGACGGTCGCCGCTGCTTTTTTGTCGGGCTGACTCTTACTTTTCCAGAAAAACACTAGGCTCTACCATAAGCTCGTGATAATTGTGAAGCTGAGTGTAGCCCATTGGCACGATAGGTGTTGACTTGCGGCTGGCCCGTGATGATTTCCAGGAGGCGCTGTGTATTGCGTTCAGCGCGGCTGATAACCGTGCCATTGATGCCATTCAGGTCTCGCACGACTTGCAGGATAGCTTTAAGCTGTGTCCAGGGAAGCTGGCTGTAGCGTTGTCTTTCCAGCCAGGCTGAGATGCCGTCCGTATCCAGGTTGAAACCTTCCCGTTGCACTTGTTCGCGAAAGCCAATTTCAAGTTGCATGAGTGCCTGAACACAGTCTTCTTTTTGGCTGAGCAAGCCGGTGAGTGTGGTGAGATGGTTATCTTGCAGCGCTTGTCTTTCCTGTAACAGCAGATCAAGCAGACGCATGCTTTGTTGACACAATGCCTGAAGGGGGTGAGATACATTCATAGTGACCTCCCGCCGTAAGCCCGGCAGTGTTGGATGATGCCGGTAATTAAAGCAAGTAACGTACCAGTTTAGCGATGCAGATCCTCTTCGTTTTGCAAAAGTTTCTGTGCAATGCTGTCAGGGTTGATGGTGTACGTGTTGTTTGCTATAGATTGACGTAAATGGGCTACTTTGCCGCTATCCACCGGGCCATTGCGAAGTTGCTGAGCCAATTTCTGCATGGCCATAGCTTCAGCACTGATCACAACCTGGCCCATCGGCGTAGCTGTTGCGGGCGGGCCGGCGGGTGTGGCAATCTGTGGGGGTTGGGGTGAACTCGCAGGCGCACGACCTGAGGAAACGCTGCCTGTTGAGTTGGCACTGTTG
>JABEVH010000144.1 GCA_013043915.1 Pseudomonadales bacterium | reverse complement strand
TCTCGAAATGCTCACGTAAACGTTCGCGTGTATCCGAGCGACCAAAACCATCGGTTCCGAGGACATGATAAACATCTGGCACCCAAGCCCTTATCTGGTCTGCGTGAATTTTCATAAAATCAGAGACACCGACCACAGCTGCTTTCTGGCCACGTAATTGTTGTGTTACCCAAGGTATGCGCGGAGGATCAGAGGGATGCAGCATATTGAAACGGTCCACTTCCAGCCCATCGCGGCGCAACTCATTAAAGCTAGTCACGCTATAAACCTGAGCCTGTACAGCAAAGGCATCTCGCAATATTTCAGCCGCCAGCAACGCCTCGGGCAGCATGACACCCGCTGCCAAGATTTGTACGCGACGGCTCCCTGTTTCCGCCGTACGTACACGGTATAACCCGCGCAATATACCCTCTTCAACCCCATCAGGCATGGCTGGATGCATAAGATTTTCATTGGCCAGGGTCAGGTAGAAGTAAACAGATTCTTGCTCCTGATACATACGCCGCAAACCATCACGAATAATCACGGCTACTTCATAGGCATAGGCAGGATCATAAGCAATACAGTTCGGCACCGTGCTGGCCAGGATAGGTGAGTGGCCATCCTGGTGCTGTAGTCCCTCACCATTGAGTGCTGTACGCCCGCTGGTGGCTCCCAGCAAGAACCCGCGCGCTTGACTGTCCCCTGCAGCCCAAGCCAAATCACCGACACGTTGAAAACCAAACATGGCATAGTAAATATAAAATGGCACCATGGGTAACTGATTAACGCTGTAAGAAGTCGCCGCTGCAATCCAGGCGCTCATCGCACCGGCCTCATTGATACCTTCTTGCAGTATCTGACCGCGCACATCTTCACGGTAATACATCACCTGGCTACGATCCTCAGGTTCGTACAACTGACCTACATTAGAGTAGATCCCGCGCTGACGAAACAGCCCCTCCATACCAAAAGTACGGGCTTCATCAGGCACGATGGGAACAATGCGATCACCAAGCCCTTCTTTTTTCAAGAGGATATTGAGCAAACGCACAAAGGCCATGGTCGTGGAAATGGGGCGATCAATGGCAGCAAACATCGGAGCGAGTTCCACATCATCAGGAATCGGCAGGAGCGGTGATGTATGGCGCCGCTGAGGCAAATATCCACCCAGAGCTTGTCTGCGCTCCTGAAGATAGCGCAACTCAGGACTGTCCTCGGCAGGACGGTAAAAAGGTACTTTAGCTAACGTATCATCATCAAAAGGCATAGCAAACCGATCACGAAAAACTTTTAAGGACTCTAAGTCGAGATGTTTGATTTGATGCGTCTTGTTGACGGATTCTGCATGACCGGTGCCGTATCCTTTAACGGTCTTGGCGAGAATAACCGTAGGTTGGCCTTGGTGATGAACGGCTGCATGATAAGCGGCATAGACTTTCTGTGGATCGTGACCACCACGTTTAAGCTGATAAATCTCCTCATCGCTCATCCCGCTAACCAGTTCCAGCAGTTCCGGGTATTTTCCAAAAAAATGCGCGCGGGTATAGGCTCCTCCATGCATGCTATAGGCCTGATATTCCCCATCGACGCATTCCTGCATACGCTGCAACAATAAGCCTGATTTATCTTTTTCCAGCAAGGCATCCCAGCCACCGCCCCAGACTATCTTGATAACATTCCAGCCTGCGCCGCGGAATACCGATTCCAATTCCTGGATAATCTTGCCATTACCACGTACCGGACCATCCAATCGTTGTAAATTACAATTGACGACAAAGGTCAAGTTATCCAGGCGCTCGCGACCTGCCAAAGCCAGAGCACCCAGGGACTCAGGCTCATCCATTTCCCCATCACCCAGAAATGCCCATACACGACGCCCCTGTTCAGCCAGCAAACCACGATTGATCAAGTACTTGAGGAAATGTGCCTGATAAATAGCCATGATGGGACCTAAGCCCATGGACACCGTTGGAAACTGCCAATAATCACGCATCAACCAAGGGTGAGGATAGGAGGACAATCCCTTGCCGCCGACTTCCCGGCGAAAATTCTCAAGTTGCTTTTCACTGATACGGCCTTCGAGGAAAGAACGTGCATAAATGCCCGGAGAAGAATGCCCCTGAACATAAAGAAGATCGCCCGCGAAATCATCTTTAGGGGCGCGAAAAAAATGATTGAAGCCTATATCATAGAGCGTTGCACTTGAGGCAAACGTAGCAATATGCCCACCCAACTCATCCTGATTATCGTTGGCACGCATGACCATGGCCAGTGCATTCCAACGTATCAACGACCTCAAACGCCGCTCCATCCAGGGATCGCCCGGGCGCTGCGCTTCCTGCTCTCGGGTCAAGGTATTTAGGTACGGGGTGTTAAGCCCCGGGGGATGCAGGCCACGAATTAGGCCATGTGCCAATAACCTTTCAAGCAAATATTGCGCCCGATCAGAGCCTTCATGCTCAAGTACGGATGCCAGGGCATCCAGCCATTCGCGAGTTTCCTCGGGATCGATATCACGACTTTCACCCACCATCCTGCCCCTCCCTACGCATGATCAACACTAGCCTTATACTAGTGCCCTTGCCCGCTCAGTGCTGCCAATGTTGATAATGAGTATAAGCCCGACAGATTGCGTACCCCTACTGCCAAGTATGATGCCTGGGGACCATAGTTAATCAAGGCGGCGAGGGTGACTTTAAACACACAGCCTATACTTAACCGCTCAGTCCTGAACACGAAACAAAAATATCAGGCACTCATGAAAGCGGCGCATAGATGGTTAATATTGCCAGCATCACGACCCAGAACACCTGTACTCGCTTTAACAGCATTTGAACGCGATGGGATCGTAGCTGCCAAGCCTCCCCCCCTTCCTCATCGTTGTCGCCAAATTCAGGATGTTTCAGCGTCTGCCCTAGAAGATCAGCGAGCAGGCCCTCTGCCGGACGCTTAGTTGTAAACTCACGTTTAAGCTGATCGACGCCCTGTCCGAAGTCACTCAGCATAGCAGCACTGATAACCATACAACGCCCAGGCAACCAGTCAGCCCATGCCAACAACTGAGGCAACGGTGTAACCCACGGCACAGTTACCGGCAATGTCTCCTGTGCCAGAACCAACAGCGCATAGACCATTAGCCCCAACGGACCTAACACGACCAACCAGAAAAATGGAGCCAAGGTATGGCGCAAAGCTGCTCGTAAAACCTGATCTTGAACTTCTGTGTAACGCAACTCCAATCTCTTTCCCTGAGTATTTGGCTCGGCGATGTCACCCTTGAATGCTGATTCATCGGTAGCTTGCCAGCTTTCTAGCCGTACCGGGACTAAAAAAACCATGGCCAGCAACAAAAAAACGCCATCAGCAACCAGGCCCCACAACATGCCTTGCAAAAAATGTAACACTAAACCCACCGTCAACAAGGGGGCCAATATCCACAGCAAGAATCCCGACCAGCCTGAATCATGAGTGCCCATACGGTCACGCAGAGATTGACCCCAAGAGCTTATTATCTCGCGAGTCAAATCCAATGCCGGCAACGATGAGCGATGCTGTAACCACATAGTCAGCATGACAATCCAGAGCTTCATAGGCCATCCCCCTGAGCATGACAGCACAACCAGTCACCAGGCAGCTCCAGTGTATCCCAGGTGAACGCTGGCCCAGGATCCGTCTTTCGGCCTGGCGCTATGTCGCTATGTCCAACTATTTCACGCAATTCAGGATACATGGGATGGAGGAACCGTATAATTCGTTCAAGCTGTCGGTACTGTATCGGCTCGTAAGGGCGTTCATCACAGCCCTCCAACTCAATTCCCAAAGAAAAATCATTACACCGGTACCGACCACGCCAGTATGAGTTCCCCGCATGCCAAGCCCTGAGATTAAAAGGCACGTATTGCAAAACCTCTCCCGTCCGACGAATGAGAAGATGAGAGCTGACTTTAATTCCAACCAGACTGGCAAGTTCCGGATAAGCCTGAACCGTCAGTGTCCCCATAAAAAGATGATCAATGGCATCGCCACCAAACTCACCTGCTGGCAAACTGATACCATGTATCACCAGTAAACGAATAACCTCGCCGTCGGGTCGATTATCAGCATGAGGGGATGAACGATATACGGCTTCACTCCAAATCTGATCATAAACCGCCATCATGCCCGCTCCGTCCGACGTTGTCGCAACGCTGAGAGTATGCCATCTAAGGCCCGGTCAAAAACCTGCCCCTGCTTATCTAGTAACCGCCAGTGCCCTTCCTTCACCCTGTCTACGACCTGCCGCGTTGACAACTCCAGCTCCTTGATACCTCGACGGTTGGTAAAAATAAGTTTATCCACTATGCGTATTCTGGCTACCAGTTTGCAGCGATCAACAGGTTCACGATCCAAGCGTTCGATCCAAGCACCCACAGGCAGAGCATCGACCACTTGGCTAACTTGATCGGCATCCATACCTAGCACTTCGGCAGCCTGTGGAACTTCGACACGCTGCAAGCGTACGCTTGATTCGCTTAGTGGAGTAACTTCAGGAGATGCATCTTCAGCCAAAACCTGCACGCGTGTAATGTTGGTTCTGGCCATAACATCAGCATGCACCGCATCAAGCTGACGCAACCACGAATCCAACACCGGAGGCTCGACCGCCGTCGACTGCAGCCCTCTGCGCAAGCTATTGATCAGACGCCCTTTGACTACGATCAGTTGATCTCGCCAGGCTGTCGTCGATTGAGGCAAAACACTCCATAGCAGAGCGTCAACTACTTTCACGGCCTGACGCCATCCATCAGAGTCCACGCCTTCACGCAAGCAGACCACATAAAGTACTTGATGCCAACCCTGTTGCAATATATCGAGAACAACACGAGGTAATTGCAATCCCTGTAGTCGACGATTCAACGTTTGCTGGACCATAGCGCGGGCAACTTCTGACCGGGCTTTGCCCTCTTCAGCTTCACGCGTTCGTTTTTCAAGCAAATCCTGACGTTGACTGTAGACCGTGTAGTATTGGGAAAAATCAGCCAGTAAATCCTCAAAGATACTTAAATCATCGGTAAACTCATGCAAAATCTGAAAAACAGCACCTTCAATCCGGCGATATAGCACTTCACTATCTTCAGAGGTCTGACTCCACCCCATACCTGCCTTGGCTAGTAAATTAAGCAGTGCTCGAGCGGGATGATCTTCAGGATCAAAAAAATGCCGATCTATCATGGCTACTTTGAGCAAGGGAATCTGCAACCGTCCCAGCAAGGCCTTCATGGGCGTGGGCAGTTCATCATCATCCAGAATGAAATCAAATAACATGGAAACTAGATTGATCACATCCTCATCGGCAGAGCGAACCGTCTGAACCTCCTCTTCAGTCTGTTTCAGCTCCGCCTTTAAAGCGCCTCGAACTTCTTGTACCGATGGCGAGCTGGCATCCTGAGACAGTGCTGTTGTCGGCATACGCTGCTGCAGTTGCGACAGCATATCCAACAATTGTGATGTCGACACCGAAGTCACTTCAGCGCCCTCAGGAATATGGGTTGGTGCCAAGGGAACTGCCTCGACAGACTGACCTATCCTGCGCCCCTCCACCTGTACAGCTTGAAACACTCCTCCTGAGCCCTGCATCAATTCACGTAACAATGAAACTTCTTCTGAACTCAAAGAACCTCCACCCCCTCCTCCACTACCTGCACCTGTTGAAACAGATACAGGCGCAGGTGGAGTTGGCGGCCTGCGCGCTTGGGCAGATGAGGCCCCCTTGATAATCTTGCGCCGGGGCAGTTCAGGCAGAACACCCGCATCAGCCAACATTTCATTGGCTGCGTCTATAACTACCGAGCAATCCGTAAGCACCTGCTTCTCGAATAAACCCAGCATCAGCAACTTGTCATTCCAGGTCATATCCCAAGTAGATATCACATGATCCAGAGCTTGAATCAACTGCTCGGGATCCAGGGGCATATTGCGTTCGTGAACTTCCTGCTTCTTAAGTACATGAGCCAAACGTTGCGTCAGTGCCTGCAAACTTTGACTATGTAAACGCCTGGTGCGAACAACCACAGACTGGGTTTCAACACGCCACTGAATCGCCGTTTCATCGAGGAGTTCGAGGCCATCTCCCGGACCGTGGCGCCGTGGATTAACCAATCCAAGGAAAATTGAGCGGTAGGTCTCCATAAACATTCGAAGAGACTCCGCCGATTTAAGCTCTATCTCCTGAACCTGACCCATAACCCGGCTTTGTTCTGCATCATCTGCATCACGCAGGCGTTCATAAAAAGTACCGGCCACAGACTGCAACATACCTTCAAACAGCCCACCCAGCGCATCTGAGGTTTTTTGGCGTACGGAGTCAAGAATCTCAGGTAGCTGTAGAACACTACGGCCCGTCTCGCGCAGAGCCGATGACGACTCAGCTTCATCCGGGAGAGCCCCGACCTGATGCAAATCGGATAAAGAACGCTCCAGCAAGCCTGGCAATGCTTCCAGAACGACCGCCACATAAACCCGCAACCACCGTTGACGATCCTTAGCGCTTAACGCAAGCCTACTCATCAGCGACTGCCGAGCGGTTAAAACCATGCTTTCAGTATCCCAAGGCAAAGGAACATCAGGCCAACGCCGCAGTTTATACACTTTCAACAAGGCATCCTGCCATACCGCCATACGCGCCGCCATGTTACCCTTGAGTCGTTGCACCAATAAACGAGTGCGAACTTCCTCTTCCACATCGGCAGTATCCACCAATTGCATGCTATCGGCCGACCACTCCGGTGCCTGTACGGCATGAGTCTGCGCCACCACATCCCATGAAGCCATCAGGGCATCGCCTAAGTCCCGGCGTAAGCCTGCTCGCTGGGGCGTTAAAGCATCCATCAGAGCTTCATGCCCTTCCGTTTCTTCCTCCTGAGCGCGCAGATGCGCCAGAAGTTCATCCATTAACCGGTCATATCCAGCTAAAAAAGCATCTACCCATCCTGGCATCAGATCAGCGATAGCAGCGGGTAAAGGAGAGCGGTGTTCTTCCGAAGTCATTGTGTGTCGCACCGGCAGCAGCATAGGCATGGTATAATGCCTAGACTAACGCATCCTGTTGTTTTGGCAAACCGTATAACACCTGGTGAATAACATCTTGGACCATCTTCTTTTACGTCAGGCCATAATTAACCAAGTTTTTCAGGCCATTTCCGAGGATCTTGGACAGGGAGATCTCAGTGCCGGACTCATTCCTGCCGATCGCCCCGCTGTCGCTCGTGTCATTACCCGTGAATCCATGATTTTATGTGGTCAAGCGTGGGTACTGGAAACATTCCGGCAACTAGACCCTGATGTTCAGGTAACTTTCAAGCATGCTGACGGCGCCTCGCTCATGCCTAACGATGAAGTTTTTCAACTGCAAGGAAAGGCGCGCAGTTTGCTAACCGGCGAACGTACGGCTCTTAACTTTCTGCAGCTGCTATCAGGCACAGCCACGGTCGTTCACCGCTATGTTCAGGAACTGGAAGGTACATCAGCCAGGTTGCTGGATACACGAAAAACCATTCCTGGCCTCAGGTGGGCACAAAAATATGCGGTCACTTGTGGTGGTGGAAAAAATCATCGCATGGGTCTTTATGATGCGTTCCTCATCAAGGAAAACCATATCTCAGCTGCCGGAGGCATACAGAAAGCGGTACAGGCGGCGCATGTCTTGGCTCCCGGCAAACCCGTGGAAGTCGAGGTAGAGAGTTTTGAAGAGCTTCATGATGCCTTGGCCGCCAACGCTGACATTATTATGCTCGATAACTTCAGTCTCGCTGACATGACACGGGCCGTTCAACACACGGCAGGGCGCAGTCTCCTTGAAGCCTCGGGGGGTATCACGCTGGGAAACCTGCGCGCCGTTGCCCTGACCGGGGTAGATTTCATTTCTATAGGAAGCCTGACCAAGCATGTACAGGCCATTGATTTATCGATGCGCCTACTTTAAATCCAGCCCAGCACCCCTGAAAACAGGATCAAACCCACCAACACACATGCTCCTATTCCTGACACGACCTGTATCTGCCGACGACGGCAGGGCAGGTCATGTACATAATAGGCCACCACAAAAAATGGCATATAGCCCAGCAACCATATCAGCCAGGGCGCACTCAAATTCCACCAGCTCCACTCCCAGGTCAAGACCCCTGCATGATGCAGCCATATCTCCACACCCACGCACAACAATGAACTGACACTCGCCAAAACCCAGCGGTTATTGATACCAAAAATTTTGAGTTGACTATCATGAGGCAGGGCTCGAACTGCCAACAGTCCCATGATGGCAAACA
The DNA here is from genome assembly GCA_013043915.1 of Pseudomonadales bacterium. Lineage (GTDB taxonomy): Bacteria > Pseudomonadota > Gammaproteobacteria > Pseudomonadales > Moraxellaceae > JABEVH01. The sequence goes on along the minus strand of JABEVH010000144.1, from coordinate 1,235 downwards.
TCAAGGTGATTTCTACGTTTAATCCTATCAGAATGACATAGGCAGAAGCTCCCGGTGTCCCCCAAGCAGGGGCATAGTGCGAAAAATGAAACAGCAAGCCATTCCAAATCTCGTTTACCCAATCCATCAACCAGAATGCCAAGCCGCCTAGCACCACACTCCAACGCTTTTCTGCGACTTGTTCTCCATAGGCATGCAAAACCAACAACAACAAAGGAATGACATACCACTGAAAATGCGACGGATCGCGTAAAACTGCTTGTGCCTGAGCCGCCGAAGCTGCCATCATGATATCTGCCCTGTTCTCCTTACCCAATGCCAGCATAAGTATTTTTGCCGCCAGGAACATGACCCCAGAGCTCATAATTTTGACATTTCATGCCAAACACTTCCCCTTGATGCTCAGGTCTATACTAGGCCATTAAACAGAACCAGAGAGAATGTCCACATGCACATAGATCCCCTGCAAAACTCCAAGGCAGACAATTACAAATTGCTGACTAACCTGGTGGTTCCTCGTCCCATTGCCTGGGTAAGCAGCTTAAGCCCTCAAGGCGTGCTCAATCTGGCTCCCTTCAGTTTTTTTAATGCTATAGGAGCAGATCCTTTGTACGTCCTGTTCAGCGTAGGTCGCTACGATACAGGCACTCTGAAGGACACTGCACGCAATGTTGAACATCACAAGGCGTTTGTGGTCAATATGGTGACTGAGGATCTTTTCGATGCCATGAACCTGTCAGCAGCTGATTTTCCTCCCGAGATCAGCGAATTTGAAGCAGCGGGATTAACCGCTGAAGCCTCGCTGCGTATACCTGTTCCACGTGTTGCAGCCGCACAAGCTGCCTTGGAATGCCGACTGCACAGCACACAGATGCTGGGAGAAAACCAGCTGATTATTGGCGAAGTGGTGATGTTTCATGTTGCTGATCACCTGCTCGGCCCCAAGATGCATATCAATAACTTTGCGCCACTAGGACGCATGGGATCCCCTTCAGTCTACTGCCGCACCGCTGATCGGTTTGATCTCCCCAGAATCAGTTATGCATCCTGGTCCGAACACCACATGCCTGTAAAATAATGGAACCCGGTGAGGCGGCGATAATCACCTCACCTGACTCAAGATCTTAATGGGCTGCCTTCTTCGTCATGTCTTCCATCTTTTTCTGGTAAGCCGCGGTCTCGATCGCTTCCACGGTAATGATCACTTTCAACTCATCACTGACCAAGGGCACATA
>JABEVH010000143.1 GCA_013043915.1 Pseudomonadales bacterium | reverse complement strand
CTCATACGATAATTCTCAAAATTTCTGAACCCGAAAGCCCTGCGCGAGATCATCTCCATCTTCAATGGAATGCGCGTACCTGTACAGCCGCATAGTGATCCAATCCGTGTAGAAAACACCTGTTGACAGTCATGCTATTGATACATAGCATGAGGTATATCATTCAATAAAAGGGAACTCAGAATGCACCAAACCGCCAAAATATTTGCCACAGGCCGTAGCCAGGCGGTGCGCTTGCCGCTGGAGTTCCGCTTTGACGTAGCAGAAGTCTTCATCCACCGCGACCCCGCCACGGGCAACGTGGTGCTATCGCGTAAGCCGACCGATTGGCAAGGCTTGCTCGACGTGGTGGCTCAAAATAAGGAAGACGACCTGTTGATCGAGCGTCGCCAGACCCATGCGCGGCGCGACCCTTTTGAGGGCTGCCAGGAATGAGTCAACGCTACATGCTCGATACCCATGTGGTCAGCCACATCATGCAGGGGCGCGATGCCGAATTGCTGGCGCGCTTGACCCAACTGCCCGTGGGGCAGGTCGTGATGTCTAGCGTGACCTTGGCAGAGCTGGAATACGGCTTGCACCGCAAAGGGCAACCCGTCCGCTTGAAAAATGCCCTGACCCAAGTGCTGCTGCGCATGGACGTGCTGCCGTGGGATGAGCAGGTTGCCACTTGCTATGGCGAGTTTTGCTGCACGCTGGAAGCCCAAGGCATCAACCTCAGCGACTTTGACATGATGATCGCCGCCCATGCAGTAACCGTGAACGCAACCCTGGTCAGCCGTGACAAGGCCTTTGGCCAGGTGGCTGAGCGCTTGAGGCTGGAGGTTTGGTAGCCCTCAGAACATCATGATCGGCAATGGTAGGCCGCCATGGCGGAACGTATGAACCGTGATTTGGTGATTGACCATGCCGACGCGGTTCGAGACTTGGGCTTCAAGCCCAGGGGTTTTGCGCTGGCGGCAGAGGATTTGCCATGATGAGCCTGATGGCGACCATGATGGCCTTGAGCGCCAGGGTTGCCTGCGGCGTTGCGGCATGGGTGCGTCGTCGTGCCGAGACGCTGCGTTTGCTGCATTTGCCCAATCACCGATCTTCCCATATGCAGCCGACCCCTTCTAACCCGTACAGCCATTAGCTCATTCCGGCCAAACAGGACATGGAAATTCAACTTGCTGGTTTTAAGGGGATTTCAAGTTGCTGCTAACAGAGCCCCAGGGTGCGACTGACTCACGTCCACCTACACTTGAATAGAGAGGGAATTATGGCGAGGTTAGGTGCAGATATTGTGTAAGCGATCATCATACGGTGTTGTGTTCTTGGCCTTGAATATCTAGGCCAGACGGCGATTTTGAGGACATCTCTAGGACAATCACAACGACTAGCCGGTCCATTGCTGGATTTCATAGCATTTTTGCTCAGGCACAGAGGAAAATAGGTTAAATACTGTACATCATCCAAATTATTTTGAGTTTTTACTCTATTGTTACATATGCTTAATGTCAGTTTAAGCACCGACAGGTCGACTTCAGCCCAGGATGTGCCTCATGTCTCGTCTTAGCACCATGGTTAAGGCCAAAGCCAAATTGGCGGCACTTAAGGTCGTGGCTACCGTCATCGCTGTGCCTCGCCCCCTCGTACTGCTAGGCCCTGGTTCAGCTTTGCGCCTCTGCGACACCATGTCACATATGGGGGTAAACCATGTACTCATCGTCACGGACAGCATATTGGTCAAACTCGGCATCATCAACCCCATGATCAGCCGCCTTGAGGCCCTGGGTATAAAAGCCACGGTATTTTCTGGAGTAACACCTGACCCCACCTTAGCCGTGGTAGAACAAGGTTTGGCTGCGCTGCGTTCAGGGCACTGCGATGCGGTCTTGGCGGTTGGAGGCGGCTCCCCGATCGATGCGGCCAAGGTCATGGCCCTCGCTGCCAGCAACAACAAGTCACCCCGTGAGCTGATTGGAATATTTAAATCACGTCAACCTTCTCTACCGCTGTTTTGTGTTCCGACGACAGCGGGTACTGGCTCTGAGGTCACCCTGGGTGCGGTCATTTCAGACGATATTACGCATCAAAAAGGTCTGGTGATTGACCCGCATGTTGTCCCCATGGCGGTGGCTATCGACCCCCACATCATGCAGGGTATGCCTAAAAGCATCACCGCCGATACCGGCATGGATGCCCTGACCCATGCGCTTGAAGCATGGATGAGCAACTTTGCCAATGCTGAAACTGATTACTATGCCAGTTCTGCTGTACGCATGATCTTCTCCCACCTGCCGGCAGCCTATCACGATGGCATGAATCTTGAGGCACGCGAGGCTCTCGGCCTCGCCTCCCACTACGGCGGGTTGGCACTGAATAAGGCCGGACTAGGTTATATTCATGCCATCGCTCACCAGCTCGGCGCACACTACGGGGTAGCTCATGGCCGTGCCAATGCCATCGTCATGCCCTATATTCTGGAGTTTAATCGCGAAGCCTGTGCAAGACGACTGGCTGAACTAGCCCGCAGGGTTGGTCTTGTCTCGGCCAGCAAGACGGATCGGCAAGCTACCGACCTGCTCATTACACGGGTACGGCAACTACTCAGCGAGGTCAACATTGCTAGCCACATACCCGGCATCGATGCAGCTGACTTCCCGGCCATGGTTGAAGCCGCCTTTGCTGAAGCGCATGGCACGTATGCGGTACCCCGCTATATGGACCCACAAGACATTATGAATATTTTGAACAGTTTAACCAACTGATACATAACCTCAGCTGGGCTACACGATACCCATACGGGCCATGACCGGCACCTTGACCGCATCTAGAACCAAGGCAAAGACTACCGCTGCCCCTAAGGTGGCCCATACCGTGAGTACAGGCAAGGGCGACATAGCTATACCCCCTATAGACAGAATCAATGCCAGCAGGATATCAACCAGCGAGGAAATGACCAGCCATATGCTGGGCAAGGAACGCCATAAATGCCTACGCTCACGGATGGCATAGATGGTGGACTGACTTCCGAAGACCAGAACGACAAAAGTCAGCGTCCTGAGCTCCATGTAATTTAAATGCAGTACAAATTTTCCGTAAGCAATGATCAGGGCACAGAACATTACCAGGCAGAGGCCTAGGATCACCCCCACAATAGTCAGATTGCTGATACGCCAGGCATTGGGCATCGCTGATGGCTGCACATGGTCGGTAGTCAATGACATGGCCAAAAAATCACCAGCAATCAGCAGGATAACCATAAGCAAAGGTGTCAGTATCGCATGACCGGTCATGACCAGCCCCAGGATAAGAAGAAGTACGGTGACTATTTTTTTGATTATGGAATTTAGCGTATAGGTCTGTATGCGCTGAAAGGTGATTCTCCCCTCCTTTACGGCAGCAACGATACCTGCCAGCCCTGGCT